>NZ_JBRRCR010000053.1:0-27516 GCF_056759115.1 Stenotrophomonas sp. STEN087
GGTTGGGCAGGACGCCCAACCCCGGTCTTGCCGTGTGCGCAGGACAGCGCACACGAGCAAGCGGCGACCAAGCCCCCATGGATGGGTT
The DNA here is from genome assembly GCF_056759115.1 of Stenotrophomonas sp. STEN087. Classification (NCBI taxonomy): domain Bacteria; kingdom Pseudomonadati; phylum Pseudomonadota; class Gammaproteobacteria; order Lysobacterales; family Lysobacteraceae; genus Stenotrophomonas; species Stenotrophomonas sp. STEN087. Next base: position 89 of record NZ_JBRRCR010000053.1, read on the forward strand.
TACGGCGTCCCCGCAAACCCACAGTGCCCCGCCATCCCTCGGAATGCCGCTCTGGCTTCTGACGTTGCCGTTGCCGTGGCTTGAAGCAGGTGCAGGGCGCAGCCCTGCCGAACCACCTAGAACGGAGCCGGGGACTCGAACGCCAGCGCCGCCCCCGTCACCGGATGCGTGAACGCCAGCGCGCATGCATGCAGGTGCACCCGCTGCGCCGGCGCGGCGTCATACAACACATCCCCCACGATGGGATGGCCAAGACTGGCCATGTGCAGCCGCAGCTGATGACTGCGCCCCGTCACCGGTTCCAGTGCCACCCGCGTGCGCTGCGCCTGCGCATCCCGCGCCAGCACCTGCCAGCGCGTCAGCGCCGGCTTGCCACGTTCGTGGTCGACCATCTGCTTCGGCCGGTTCGGCCAGTCCACGATCAACGGCAGGTCCACTTCACCGGCATCGGCCTCCAGCAGCCCCTGCACCACCGCCTCGTAGCGTTTGCTCACCTGTCGCTGCTCGAACTGCATCGACAGCACCGCCTGCATCGCCTTGCCGCGTGCATGCAGCAGCAGGCCCGAGGTCACCTGGTCCAGGCGGTGCACGGTCAGCGCGTCCGGGTACAGCGCCTGCAGACGCGCCACCACGCAGTCCTGGTTCTCCTCGCTGCGGCCAGGCACGGACAACAGGCCGGCCGGCTTCTCGGCCACCAGCAGTGCGTCATCGATGTAGTGCAGATGGATCATCAGGTTCCGTATTCCTCAAACAGAAACGGGGAAGCCGAAGCCTCCCCGTTCATGCGTACCGACCAACGGTCGGTACCTACCGGTCAACGCGGTATCAGCCCAGCAGGTGGGCGACGCCGGAGCGCTCTTCTTCCAGCTCGGCGAGGGTCTTGTCGATGTACTTCTGGCTGAAGTCGTCGATCGGCAGATCCTTGACCAGGGTGTACTTGCCGTTTTCGGTGGTCACGGCGAAGCCGAAGATCACGCCTTCCGGAATGCCGTAGGAACCGTCGGACGGCACGCCCATGGTGACCCACTTGCCGTTGCTGCCCAGCACCCAGTCACGCACGTGGTCGATGGCAGCGTTGGCGGCCGAAGCAGCCGAGGACGAACCGCGGGCTTCGATGATCGCCGCGCCGCGCTTGCCGACGGTCGGGATGAAGGTGTTGGCGTTCCATTCCTGGTCGTTGATCGCATCGGCGATGGAGGCACCATCGGCGGTGGCGAAACGGTAGTCCGGGTACATGGTCGGGCTGTGGTTGCCCCACACGACCAGCTTCTCCATGCCACCGACCGGCTTGCCGAGCTTGTTCGACAGCTGGCTCAGCGCGCGGTTGTGGTCCAGACGCAGCATGGCGGTGAAGTTTTCCGGCTTCAGGTCCGGGGCCGACTTCATGGCGATGTAGGCATTGGTGTTGGCCGGATTGCCGACCACCAGCACCTTCACGTCACGGCTGGCGACCTTGTTCAGCGCCGCGCCCTGGGCGGTGAAGATCTTGGCGTTTTCCAGCAGCAGGTCCTTGCGCTCCATGCCCGGGCCGCGCGGACGCGCGCCGACCAGCAGGGCGATGTCGGCGTCCTTGAAGGCCACTTCGGCGTCGTCGGTGCCGACCATGCCGGCCAGCAGCGGGAAGGCGCAGTCTTCCAGCTCCATCATCACGCCCTTCAGGGCGGCCTGGGCCTTGTCGACCGGCAGTTCCAGCAGCTGCAGGATGACCGGCTGGTCCTTGCCCAGCATTTCGCCGGAGGCGATGCGGAACAGCAGGGCGTAACCGATCTGGCCGGCAGCGCCGGTCACGGCAACACGAACGGGTGCTTTCATGGGGGTTTCCTCTTGCTTGCAAGCGTTGGATGGAACGCCGCGGGCGTGGCTCGCAGGCCTGGCGGGCGGCGGGGAACAGGGAAACGGCCACCGAGGGGTGGCCGTTTCGAAGGGGGATCAGGCGGCGAGGATCTTGTTCCACTCGGCGACGCGGTCGGCCTGTGCGGCCAGCGCGGCGTCGACGTCGCCTTCCAGGGTGATCGAATGGATCACGTCGCCCTGCTTGACCGAATCGACGATGGCCTGGCCTTCCAGGACCTTGCCGAAGACGGTGTGGCGGCCGTCCAGCCAGTCGGTCTTGATGTGGGTGATGAAGAACTGGCTGCCGTTGGTGTTCGGGCCGGCGTTGGCCATCGACAGCGAGCCGACCTCGTGCTTCACGCCATTCTTCTCGTCCTCGAACTTGTAGCCCGGGCCACCGGTGCCACGACCCTGCGGGCAGCCGCCCTGGATCATGAAGTCGGCGATGACGCGGTGGAAGATCAGGCCGTCATAGAAGCCCTGCTTGACCAGGTTGACGAAGTTGGCAACCGTCAGCGGCGCCTTGTCGGCGAACAGCTCGACCTTGATCGGGCCCTGGGTGGTGTCGAAAGTGGCGATGAGGGACATGGAGATCCTTGCTGCAGATGGGAATGCGTCTAGCCACCTAGTTTACACCCGGCTCGTGGCAGCGGCGCCTTCGACCATGGGCCAACGGGGCCGGCCCGGCCGGCCGGGGGCCACCGTTCAGGCAGCCCCGACAGGCGCCTGAATGGGCATCCGACCGGGCCTGAAATGAAGGTTTTCGCCAATCGTCAACTTCGACGTATAATGTTGGACTTCTTTTTCCAAATCCGGCGCCGACTGGCCCCCTTTCGTATGTCCATCGAAAACCTTCGCAACATCGCCATCGTCGCTCACGTCGACCATGGCAAGACCACCCTGGTCGACCAGCTGCTGAAGCAGTCCGGCACCCTGTCCGAGCGTACCGTCCTCGCCGAGCGCGTGATGGACAGCAACGACCAGGAAAAGGAACGCGGCATCACCATCCTGGCCAAGAACACCGCCATCACCTGGGAAGACAAGAAGACCGGCATCAAGAACCGGATCAACATCGTCGACACCCCGGGGCATGCCGACTTCGGCGGCGAAGTGGAGCGCGTGCTGTCGATGGTCGACACCGTGCTGATCCTCGTCGACGCGATGGACGGCCCGATGCCGCAGACCCGCTTCGTCACCCAGAAGGCCTTCGCGATGGGCTTCAAGCCGATCGTCGTGGTCAACAAGGTTGACCGTCCGGGCTCGCGTCCGGAGTGGGTGATCGACCAGGTCTTCGACCTGTTCGACAAGCTCGGCGCCACCAACGAGCAGCTCGACTTCCCGATCGTCTACGCCTCGGCCCTGAACGGCTACGCTGGTCTGGAAGACACCGTGCGCGACGGCGACATGACCCCGCTGTACGAAGCAATCATGCAGCACGCGCCGAAGCCGGAAGTCGATCCGGAAGGCGCCTTCCAGATGCGCATCAGCCAGCTGGACTACAACAACTTCGTGGGCGTCATCGGCATCGGCCGCATCCAGCGCGGCACCCTGAAGAAGAACATGCAGGTCGCGGTCATCGACCGTGAAGGCAAGAAGCGCAACGGCAAGGTCGCACAGGTGCTGGGCTTCCTGGGTCTGGAGCGCATCGAGCAGGACACCGCCGAAGCCGGTGACATCGTCGCCATCTCCGGTATTCCGGAGCTGACCATCTCCGACACCCTGTGCCACCCGGATACCCCGGAAGCGCTGCCGGCACTGACCGTCGACGAGCCGACCATCTCGATGACCTTCCAGGTCAACAACTCGCCGTTCGCCGGCAACAAGGACCTGTCCGGTGGCAAGTTCCTGACCAGCCGCCAGATCAAGGACCGCCTGGACCGTGAAAAGGTCCACAACGTGGCCCTGAAGGTCGAACAGCTGGAAGACGCCGACAAGTTCCTGGTCTCCGGCCGTGGCGAACTGCACCTGTCGGTGCTGATCGAGAACATGCGTCGCGAAGGCTACGAGCTGGCCGTGTCGCGCCCGGAAGTCATCATCAAGGAAATCGACGGCCAGATGATGGAGCCGATCGAACAGCTGGTGGTGGACATCGAAGAAATCCACCAGGGCGGCGTCATGGAAAAGCTGGGCACCCGCAAGGGCCAGCTGAAGAACATGGAGCCGGACGGCAAGGGCCGCGTGCGCCTGGAATACTCGATCCCGGCCCGTGGCCTGATCGGTTTCCAGAACGAGTTCAAGACCCTGACCCAGGGTTCGGGCCTGCTGTTCCACGTGTTCGACCACTACGGTCCGAAGGAACAGGGCGCGATCGCCAAGCGCATCAACGGCGTGATGATCGCCAATGCGCCGGGCACCACGCCGGCCTACTCGCTTGGCCCGCTGCAGGAACGCGGCAAGCTGTTCGCTGCTGAAGGCGACAACGTGTATGAAGGTCAGCTGGTCGGTATCCACTCCAAGGACAACGACCTGACCGTCAACGCGATCAAGACCAAGCCGCTGACCAACATGCGCGCTTCGGGCAAGGACGATGCGATCCAGCTGACCCCGGCGATCAAGTACTCGCTGGAACAGGCCCTGGACTTCATCGAGGACGACGAGCTGGTCGAGATCACCCCGAAGGAGATCCGTCTGCGCAAGAAGTTCCTGACCGAAAGCGACCGCAAGAAGGCTTCGCGCGGCGGCTGAGCCTGACCCGTGAGCCAGAACGGCTACAACCCGGATCCGCACCGGCATCCGGGCCTCCACGTCATCGCCCTGCTCGAAGCGAGCAAGGCGATGCTGGCGCTGTTGGCTGCGACCGGGCTGGAAATGCTCGGTCCGCAGCCGCTTCGCGATGGGGTCAATGCCCTGATCCGGCGTTTCAGCCTGGACCCGGATCACGGCACCCTGCCCTCGCTGCTGAACATGATCAGTCCCGACGCGGTGCACCTGGCCGCGGCGGCGATGATCGGCTACGGCCTGCTGCATCTGGTCGAAGCCTGGGGCCTGTGGAAGGCCAAGGCCTGGGCCTCCTGGCTCGGCTGCCTGACTGCCTCCATCTACCTGCCCTTCGATATCTACGCGGTGCTCCGCCACCCCGGCTGGGCCTCCTGGAGCGTGCTGGCGATCAACCTGATCGTCGTCTACGTGCTCGCCCGCGACCTGCGCAAGCGCCGCCACTGAGCAGCCGCTACACTGACGATTGGAGCCGACCCAGCCGTCCGATGCGCCCGTTCCTGTCTTCCCTGCTGACCTGCCTGACCGCGGCCCTGCCCGCGCTGTTTGCCGTGGGCTGCAGTCCGGCGACACCGGCCGCGCACGCCGCCGCGCCCAACAGCAGCAACGTGCCCTTCCCCTACGCCGAAACCGACGTGGCCGATCTGCAGGCGCGGATGGTCAGCGGTGAGCTGGACAGCACCACCCTCACCGCCGCCTACCTCAAGCGCATCGCCGCCCTGGACCGCACCGGGCCCCGCCTGCGGGCGGTGCTCGAACTCAACCCCGATGCCCTGAAGGAAGCGGCCGAACGTGACCGCGAGCGCCGTGCAGGCCGCCTGCGTGGCCCGCTGCACGGCATCCCGGTGCTGCTGAAGGACAACATCAACGCCGCACCGATGGCCACCACCGCCGGTTCGCTGGCGCTGCAGGGCTTCAAGCCCGGCGATGCCTACCTGGTGCGCCGCCTGCGCGAGGCCGGCGCAGTGGTGCTGGGCAAGACCAACCTCAGCGAATGGGCCAACTTCCGCGGCAATGATTCGGTGTCCGGCTGGAGCGCGCGCGGCGGCCAGACCCGCAACCCCTACCGCCTGAGCCATTCGCCGTGCGGCTCCAGCAGCGGCAGCGCGGTGGCCGTGGCCGCCAACCTGGCCAGCGTGGCGATCGGCACCGAGACCGACGGCAGCATCGTCTGCCCGGCGGCGATCAACGGCGTGGTCGGGCTGAAGCCCACCGTCGGCCTGGTCAGCCGCGAAGGCATCATCCCGATCTCCTTCAGCCAGGACACCGCCGGGCCGATGACCCGCAGCGTGGCCGATGCGGCTGCGGTGCTGACCGCCATCGCCGGCCGCGATGCCGCCGACCCGGCCACGGCGACCATGCCCGGGCGCGCGGTCTACGACTACACCGCGCGGCTGGATCCGCAGGGCCTGCGCGGCAAACGCCTGGGCCTGCTGCAGACGCCGCTGCTGAAGTACCGCGGCATGTCGCCGCTGATGGACCAGGCCGTGGCCGAGCTGCGCCGCGCCGGCGCGGTGGTGGTGCCGGTGGCGATGCCCAACCAGGGCGCCTGGGAAGAGGCCGAGCGCACCGTGCTGCTGTACGAGTTCAAGGCGGGGCTGGAGCGCTACCTGGTCACCTACAAGGCGCCGCTGCGCAGCCTGGCCGCGCTGATCGCCTTCAACCAGGCCCATGCGAAGCAGGAACTGGGGCTGTTCGGCCAGCAGCTGCTGCAGGAGGCCGACGCCACCGCCGGCCTGGCCGACCCCGTCTACATCCGTGCGCGCAGCGATGCGCGCCGCCTGGCGGGGCCTGAGGGCATTGATGCGGTGCTGGCCGCGCACCAGCTCGATGGCCTGGTCGCGCCGACCACCGGCATTGCCTGGCCGTTGCGCAGCAGCGGCGATGATTTCCCCGGCGAGAGCTACAGCGCCGCTGCGGTGGCCGGCTACCCCAGCCTGAGCGTGCCGATGGGCCAGATCGACGGCCTTCCCGCCGGCCTGCTGTTCATGGGCACCGCCTGGAGCGAGCCGAAGCTGATCGAGATGGCCTACGCCTACGAACAGCGCACCCGCGCACGGCAGCCGCCGCGGTTCGCCACCGACGCATTGATCGACGCCGGCGCTACCGTTCGGGCTCTGGCTCCACAGGCACGATCGCGGCCTCCCCATCCTCCGCACCCGGCGACCGCACGTCCGCCGTGCGCGCACGCGGACCGCGCGGCATGTCCAGTTCGTCCTCGTGCTGCAGCCGCGCACGCACCTGCGGCAGCGACTGCGGATGTTCGCGGGCAAGGAAATCCAGCATCCGTTCACGCACCAGGCAGCGCAGGTCGAACGCATCGCCGGAACTGCGCGCACTGACCAGCAGGCGGACCTGGATCGCACGCTCGCTGGTGTCGGTCACCTGGGTCACGCACACGCGGCCATCCCACAGCGGCTCGCCCCGGCAGATGCGCTCGAGTTCGGCACGGATGGCTGCGATGGGTGCGCGGTAATCCAGCCAGAAAAACGCGGTACCCAACAGGTCGGCGCTGCGCCGCGTCCAGTTCTGGAAGGGGTTCTCGATGAACCAGGTCAACGGCACCACCATGCGCCGCTCATCCCAGATGCGCACGACCACGTAGCTGCTGCCGATCTCCTCGATGCGGCCCCACTCGCCCTCGACGATCACCACGTCATCCAGGCGGATCGGCTGGGTCACCGCGATCTGCAGGCCCGCGATCAGGTTGCCGAACACCGGCTTGGCGGCGATACCCGCGACCAGGCCGATCAGGCCCGCCGACGCCAGCAGCGCCGAACCGATCTTGGCCACCATGTCGAACTGCAGCAGCACCAGCGAGGCGCCGAGCACGATGATGCCGCCCATGATCACCCGGCTGAGCACTCGGGTCTGGGTCTGGATGCGGCGCGCTTCCAGGTTGTCGGCCACGTCGATGGGATTGCTGCGCAGGATCGCGCGCTCGATGGCGCCGACACCGCGCACCAGCAACCAGATGAAGCAGGCCACCAGGCTGATGTGCAGGATGCGCTGCAGATTGCCCAGCAGCGGATCCTGCAACGGCGTCGCCTGCAGTGCGGGAATCAGCAACAGAAGCGGCAACGCCGTCGCCAGCGGCAGGCCAAGCACGCGGCCGATGCGCGCACGGCGCCGGTCGCGCCCCTTCAACCGGTGATAGACCCACAGGATCACCCATGCACCGATGCCGCCGATCACCAGCGCCAACCCCAACGGCCATGCATAGGCCTGCATGTGCTCCCAATGCACCCTTGCCACCTCCACTCGAACACGCGGATGGACAGGGTCGCGCATGGGGCATGAGCGTGTTGTATGCAGGGTTTGCACCCTGCACCCGCAGAGGCGACGTCAACGTCAACGTCAAAAGCTGGTTTCCTGAGGGTAGGCGGGGGGGGGGGGGGGGGGGGGGGGGGGGGGGGCGGGGGTCAGAGTGAGGGAAGCCGAGACCCCCCGCGGCTCGCACGCCCCCCCCCCCCCCCCCCCCCCCCCCCCCCCCCCCGCCAACCCACGGACACCCAGCATTTGATGTTGACGTTGCAGTTGCAGTTGATTGCAGCAGGTGCAGGGCTGCAAGCCCTGCAGAAAAACCTACCTCGCCTGCTCCTGCTTGCGCACGATCGCCATCGCAATCTCCAGCGACTGCTCGTAGTTCAACCGCGGGTCCACCGTCGACCGGTACGCACGCTCCAGGTCACGCTCGGTCAGCTCACGCGCACCGCCGGTGCATTCGGTCACGTCCTCACCGGTCAGCTCCAGGTGCACGCCACCCAGCCGCGTGCCCGCCGCCGCGTGCAGGTCGAAGGACATCTCCACCTCGCTGCGCACGTTGTCGAAGCGACGCGTCTTGAAGCCGTTCGCCGTGCTCTCGGTGTTGCCATGCATCGCATCGCACACCCACAACACGCGGCGGCCATCGCGCTTCACCGCGTCCAGCAGCGGCGGCAGCTTCTCGGCAATCTGCGCCGCACCCATGCGGTGGATGAAACTCAGGCGTCCGGGTTCGTCGTCCGGGTTCAGCACGTCGATCAAGCGCAGCAGCTGGTCCGGCTGCACCGACGGCCCCACCTTGATCGCGATCGGATTGCGCACGCCCCGCAGGTACTCCACGTGCGCGCCATCCAGCGCGGCGGTGCGCATGCCGATCCACGGGTAATGCGTGCTCAGGTTCAACCAGCCCTGCTGGCGCGGTACCTGCCGGGTCAGCGCCTGCTCGTAGGGCAGCAGCAGCGCTTCGTGCGAGGTGTAGAAGTCGATGCGGTTGAGGTTGTGCACGCGGGCCCCGGCCAGGGTCTCCATGAAGTGCACCGCGTCGCCGATCGAGGCCACCATCTTCTGGTACTCGGCGGCCAGCGGCGAATGCCGCACCCACTCCAGGTTCCAGTATTCGGGGTGGTGCAGGTCGGCGAAACCACCGTCGATCAGCGCCCGCACGAAGTTCATCGTCATCGCCGAGTGCGCGTGGGCCTGCAGCATCCGCTTCGGGTCCGGCAGGCGCGCGGCCTCGGTGAACGCCGGCGCATTGATCACGTCGCCGCGGTAGCTGGGCAGGGTCACGCCGTCGCGGGTCTCGGTGTCGGCCGAGCGCGGCTTGGCGTACTGGCCGGCGAAACGGCCGACGCGGATCACCGGCTGGCGCAGGCCGTGCACCAGCACCAGGCTCATCTGCAGCAGCACCTTCAGCCGGTTGGAGATCGTGCCGGATTCGCAGTCGCTGAAATTCTCCGCGCAGTCACCGCCCTGCAGCAGGAAGCGCTTGCCTTCCTGCGCGTCGGCCAGCTGCTGCTTCAGCGCCAGGATCTCCCAGGAGGTCACCAGCGGCGGCAGCCGCTTCAGCTCGTGCAGGGCGGCGTCCAGCGCGATGGGATCGGGATAGGTCGGCATCTGCAGGGCGGTCTTGCCACGCCAGCTCTCCGGCGACCAGCCAGCGCCGGCGGCGGTCGCAGCGGGATCGGAGACGGGCGGAACGGCGGACAGGCTCATTGCAGGATTCCGGGGGTGGGGGACGTTCATGGTCGCAGAGCCGGCCGTCGCCGCAAAGGCCCGCTCGCCGTCTGCACATGTCTGAACACCGGGGAAAGGGCACGCGATCGGCCACAAACCGCATGACCACAGCCGCCCGGACAGGCGCATGATTCGCTCCGCAGTGTTACGAAGTAACAATCCTATCCCCTCTTCCGGCCCCTTCCACAGCCCATCCGCCATGAAGCCCTCCCTGCTCGCTACCGGCATCACCTTCGCCCTGGCCCTGGCCAGCCTGCCCTCCCTCGCCCTGGCCGCCGATGCCGCCACGGATGCCGCGCCGGTGAAGGACCTCGACGCAGTCACTGTCAGCGCCCAGCTCGACCAGGCGCGCAACGCGCTGTCGCCCGACATCGGCAGCAGCCAGTACCAGATCACCGCCGAGGACATCCAGAAGCAGCCGCTGGGCGCGTCCGCGCCGCTCAGCCAGGTGCTGCTGCAGGCGCCGGGCGTGGTCCAGGATTCCTACGGTGGCGTGCACGTGCGCGGCGACCACGCCAACCTGCAGTACCGCATCAACGGTGTGCTGCTGCCCGAGTCGATCTCCGGTTTCGGCCAGACCCTGGACGCGCGCACGATCAAGAGCATCCGCCTGATGGACGGCGCGCTGCCGGCACAGTTCGGCGAGCGCACCGCCGCGGTGGTCGACATCACCACCCGCAGTGGCGCCGAGCTCGGCAATGGCGGCAGCGTCGGCATCACCACCGGCTCGTTCGGCAAGGTCAACCCGAACGCCTCGTGGTGGGGCTCGCAGGGGCGCTGGAGCTGGTTCCTGACCGGCAACTACGACCAGAACGACGTCGGCCTGGAAAACCCGACCAGCTCGCGCAAGCCGGAGCATGACGACACCCACCAGGGCAAGGCGTTCGCCGACCTGACCTACCTGGTCAACGACACCACGCGCCTGAGCGTGTTCGCCGGCTTCGCCAACAACCGCTTCCAGATTCCGGTCAACCCGGGCCAGACCCCGCAGTTCGGCTACCTGGACACCACCACCTTCGATTCCAGCCAGCTGGATGAGACGCAGCGCGAGACCACCCGCTTCGGCATGCTGGTGCTGCAGGGCACGCTGGGCGAGACCGCCTACCAGGTCTCTGCCGGGCAGCGTTACAGCGATGTCGGCTTCAATCCCGACGTGGCCGGCGATCTGGTGTTCAGTGGCGTCGCCTCGCAGGTCCAGCGCAGCAACCGCGCCAACACGCTGCAGGCGGACTTCTCCACGCCGCTGGGCGACAACCACACGCTGCGTTATGGCGTGTACGGCAACCAGGAGCGTGCCCGCGCCAGCAACAACAGCTGGGTGTTCCCGGTCGACGACGACGGCGCGCAGACCAGCACCACGCCGCTGCAGATTGCCGACAGCAGCGCGTTCAAGGCCACCACGGCGGCGGTCTACGTGCAGGACGAGTGGAAGATCGGCGAGAACTGGACGGTCAACTACGGCCTGCGCGGTGACCGCTACAAGGCCTTCGGCCAGACCGAGGGCCAGCTCAGCCCGCGCCTGGGCGTGGTCTGGAATGCCGGCGACAGCACCACCGTGCACGCCGGCTATTCGCGCTACTTCACCCCGCCGGCGAGCGAGCTGATCGCCACCAGCGACATCAGCCTGTATGACGGCACCACCAACGCGCAGCCGTCCGGTGGCAACAACATTCCGCTGGCCGAGCGCAGCGACTACTACGACATCGGCGTCTCCCAGCAGGTCGGCGAGCACCTGACCCTGGGCCTGGATGCCTATGATCGCCGCGTCTCGCGCCTGCAGGACGAAGGCCAGTTCGGCGCTGCCTACATCTACTCGACGTTCAACTACCGTCGCGGCCACATCCGCGGCCTGGAATTCAGCGCCGACTACAGCAACGGTCCCTTCAGCGCCTACTTCAATGCAGCCCTGAACAAGGCCATCGGCACCGACGTCATCACCAGCCAGTACAACCTCGACCCGGAGGCCCTGGCCTACGTGGCTGACCACTGGATCCACCTGGACCACGACCAGAAGCTGACCTCGTCGGGTGGCTTCAGCTACGCCTTCGCCGGCCACAACCGCATCGGTGCGAACTACGTATTCGGCAGCGGCCTGCGCTCGGATACCGACACGGTGCCCAACGGTGGCGAGCTGCCGTCCTACCTGCAGGTGAACCTGAGTGCCGGCCACGACTTCAACGCCGACAGCGGGCATCCGCTGCACGTGCAGCTGGCGGTGATCAATGCACTGGATCGCAGCTACCAGCTGCGTGATGGCGGCGGCGTCGGCGTGTTCGCGCCGCAATGGGGCCCGCGCCGCGGTGCCTACCTGAGCCTGCAGCAGGACTTCTGATCGGGCTGGGGTCGGATCCCTGATTCACAGTAGAGCCACGCCACGCGTGGCTGCCAATGGGGTCAGAGCCCTTTGCTGCGCAAAGGGATCTGACCCCATTCTGCTTTCAGCGCTTGACCTTGCGCAGCGACACCACCAGCGCCCACAGCGCCAGCAGCGCGAACCACACGCCCGACCACATCGGCATGGTCATGCCCAGGAAGGTCCAGTCGATGTTGCCGCAGTTGCCGGTACCGGTCAGCACGGTGCGGAACACTTCCAGCGGGCCCATCGTCTCGCTCAGGAAGGCCAGCGGCGGGCCACAGGTGGAGCCCATTTCCGGCGGCAGCATCTGCACGTACACGTGGCGCGCGGCAATGCCGAAGCCGACAGCGGCGGCGATGAAGGCAAGGATGCCGTAGGTCGCGCGACCCGGGCGGTTGGACGGGCCGTGCACGGCACCAATCAGGAACAGCAGGCCCAGCGCGGCGAACGCCAGGCGCTGGAAGATGCACAACGGACAGGGCTCCAGGCCCATCTTCAGCTGCAGGAAGATGGCGAAGCCGAGCAGGCCCACGCAGATCAGGAAGCCCAACAGGAACTGGGCGCGGAAGGGCCAGCGCAAAGGATTCATCGTCAACGCTCGAACGGATCAGGCGCCAAGCGTAACCGAGAGCGCGCCCCGTTCGAACCGCCACACGGCACGCCTGTCGGAACGGTGTGGGTCAGATACCTTTGCGCATGCGAAGGGCTCTGACGCTCTGTGCTGGAGGAATGGGGTCGGAGCCCTTTCCTGCGGAAAGGGATCCGACCCCGGAAACGCAAAAGCCCGGCAGAGGCCGGGCTTTCGCTGTGTCGCGTTGGAGCGGTCCGATTACTCGGCCACTTCCTCGGCCACGGCCGGACGGTCGACCAGCTCGACGTAGGCCATCGGAGCGTTGTCGCCGGCGCGGAAGCCGCACTTCAGCAGACGCAGGTAGCCGCCCGGACGGTTCGCGTAGCGCGGGCCCAGGATGGTGAACAGGTTGCCCACGGCTTCGTTGTCACGCAGACGGGCGAAGGCCAGACGGCGGTTGGCGACGGAGTCGACCTTGGCCAGGGTGATCAGCGGCTCGGCAACGCGGCGCAGTTCCTTGGCCTTCGGCAGGGTGGTCTTGATCAGCTCGTGCTTGAACAGCGAGGCGGCCATGTTCTTGAACATCGCTTCGCGGTGGGCGCTGGTGCGGTTGAACTTACGGCCAGACTTCATGTGACGCATGGTGATATTCCTTGGTTAATGATGAGGCTGTGTGGATCGTTGTCGCCATCCTGGCGTTGCTGCACGGACTGCGGTTGGTCCTGGCCATCCGTCCTGGACGACCTGCCCGCGAACCTGGGGTTCGTCGTGGCGATGTGTTGCTGCGTTGAAGGCCCCACCGCGAACGGTGGAGCCTCCAGGCATTACCGATATCAGCCCAGCATGCCGTGGCTGGCGACGCCGGCCGGCGGCCAGTTCTCCAGCTTCATGCCGAGGGACAGGCCGCGCTGAGCCAGCACTTCCTTGATCTCGGTGAGCGACTTCTTGCCCAGGTTCGGGGTCTTCAGCAGCTCCACTTCGGTCTTCTGGATCAGATCGCCGATGTAGTAGATGCTTTCGGCCTTCAGGCAGTTGGCCGAACGCACGGTCAGCTCCAGGTCGTCGATCGGGCGCAGCAGCACCGGATCCACGCCGTTGTTGGCCGGCTTGGCCGCACCGCGGTCGCGGTGGGTGAAGTCACCGAACACCGACAGCTGGTCGCTGAGGATGTCGGCGGCGGTGCGCACGGCTTCCTCGGCGTCGATGGTGCCGTTGGTCTCGATATCGATGACCAGCTTGTCCAGGTCGGTACGCTGTTCGACGCGAGCCGCTTCCACGGCATAGGCGACGCGGCGGACCGGCGAGAACGAGGCATCCAGGACCAGACGGCCGATGGCACGGGTTTCTTCGTCCGGACGACGACGCGCGGCAGCCGGCTGGTAGCCGAAACCACGTTCGATCTTCAGACGCATGTTGATCGCCGTATCCTTGGTCAGGTGGCAGATCACGTGATCGCTGTTCAGGATCTCCACATTGTGGTCGACCTTGATGTCAGCTGCAGTGACAACGCCCGGACCCTGCTTGGACAGGGACAGGGTGGCGCTGTCGCCGGAATGCATACGGATGGCCACGTCCTTCAGGTTCAGCAGGACTTCGAGCACGTCCTCCTGCAGACCTTCGACCGTGGTGTACTCGTGCAACACGCCGTCGATTTCGACTTCCGTGATGGCGAAGCCCGGGATGGACGACAGCAGCACGCGACGCAGGGCATTGCCCAGCGTATGCCCGTAACCCCGCTCCAAAGGTTCGATAACGACCTTTGCACGGGTGTCGGTAAGGCGTTCGATCTGCGGACCGCGAGGACGCAGAACCTGGTTGGCGGTAACCGTCATGTTGCGGGTTCTCCTAGTGAACCCCCGGCCGTCGCCGGGGGCTCTCCAATGTGAATTACTTCGAATACAGCTCGACGATCAGCGCTTCGTTGATGTCCGCAGGCAGATCCGAACGATCCGGAACAGCCTTGAAGATGCCGGTGAACTTGCCGGAATCCACTTCAACCCACGACGGGCTCAGGTCATGCTGGGCGGCGACGGTCAGGGCTTCCTGGACGCGCAGCTGCTTGGCAGCCTTTTCAGACAGAGCGATGGCGTCGCCAGCCTTGACCTGGTACGAAGCCAGGTTGACCGACTTGCCATTCACGGTGACGCCGCGGTGCGACACCAGCTGACGGGCAGCCGGACGGGTCACGGCGAAGCCCATGCGGTAGACGACGTTGTCCAGGCGGGTTTCCAGCAGCTGCAGCAGGTTCTCGCCGGTGTTGCCCTTCTTGGTCGAGGCCTTCTTGTAGTAGTTGCGGAACTGACGCTCCAGCAGGCCGTAGATACGCTTGACCTTCTGCTTTTCACGCAGCTGGGTGGCGTAGTCGGACAGCTTGCCCTTGCGGGCAGTGGCGCCGTGCTGGCCGGGCTTCTGCTCCAGCTTGCACTTGGAGTCCAGCGCACGCGCCGGGCTCTTCAGGGACAGGTCGGCGCCTTCGCGACGGGCGAGCTTACAGGTAGGACCGATATAACGAGCCATTTCTTATCGCTCCCTTTAGACGCGACGCTTCTTCGGCGGACGGCACCCGTTGTGCGGGATAGGCGTCACGTCGATGATGTTGGTGATCTTGTAGCCGACGTTGTTCAACGAACGCACGGCCGACTCACGGCCCGGACCCGGACCCTTGATGCGGACTTCCAGCGACTTCACGCCGTAGTCCAGCGCAGCACGACCAGCCTTTTCAGCAGCCACCTGGGCAGCGAACGGGGTCGACTTGCGCGAACCGCGGAAGCCAGCGCCACCGGAGGTCGCCCACGACAGAGCGTTGCCCTGGCGGTCGGTGATGGTCACGATGGTGTTGTTGAACGAAGCGTGGACGTGGGCAACGCCGTCGGTGACGACGCGCTTGATCTTCTTCTTGGTCTTAGCAGCAGGCTTAGCCATTTATAGGTCCCTTACTTCCTGATCGCCTTGCGCGGGCCCTTGCGGGTGCGGGCGTTGGTACGGGTGCGCTGGCCACGCAGCGGCAGGCCGCGACGGTGACGCAGGCCGCGGTAGCAGCCCAGGTCCATCAGGCGCTTGATCGCGATGCCGATTTCACGGCGCAGATCGCCTTCCACGATGTACTTGCCGACTTCGGCGCGCAGGCGCTCGATTTCCGGCTCCGACAGATCGCGGATCTTGGTGGTCGAAGCAACGCCTGCGACTTCGCAGACCTTCTTCGAACGGGTACGGCCGATGCCGTAAATGCTTTGCAACCCGACCCAGACGTGCTTCTGGGCTGGCAGGTTGACGCCTGCAATACGCGCCATGACGCGGTTCTCCAGCTGAGTGATGGCCGACAGCGCGCCTCGGGCACGCCAATCCGGCAGGATGGATCAAAAAAGTGAACTAGCGATACTAACAAGGTTCCGGTTTACATGGAAGCCCGTGAAACAATGAAGTTTCATGGACCCGGCCTGGGGAGTGTGCCCAGGCTCCGGCGCCGGACAAGGTTGGACCTGGGTTTCCCCGGGGCCGCCCGCGCTACTCCAGCGCAGGACCACCTCGTCACACCCCCACCCGGAACCGCTGCGGGGGCCGCCCTTCGTTTGTGTGGCCAGAGTCCGCGAAGCGGAGGACCATCACGTCAGGAAGACGAAAGTATAACAGGCTTATCAGCCGCGGGCAAAACCGCCGCGGTTGCCGCCCTTCAGGTTGGCCTTCTTCAGCAGGCTCTCGTACTGGTGGGACATCAGGTGCGCCTGCACCTGGGCGATGAAGTCCATCACCACCACCACGACGATCAGCAGCGAAGTACCACCGAAGTAGAACGAGGCGTTCAGCTGCGTGCGCATCAGTTCCGGCAGCAGGCAGACGATCACCAGGTAAGCCGAACCGGCGGCGGTCAAGCGGGTCAGCACGCCGTCGATGTAGTCGGCGGTGGCCTTGCCCGGACGGATGCCCGGAATCAGCGCGCCCGACTTCTTCAGGTTGTCGGCGGTTTCCTGCGAGTTGAACACCAGTGCGGTATAGAAGAACGCGAAACCGGTGATCAGCGCAGCGAACACGATCATGTGCAGCGGCTCGCCCGGGCCCAGGGCGTTGGCGACCTTCTGCAGGGTCTGGCCGACGGCGCTCTGGTTGGCGGCCTGGCCGGACCACATGGCCAGGGTGGCCGGGAAGGCCAGCAGGCTCGAGGCGAAGATCGCCGGGATGACGCCAGCCATGTTCAGCTTCAGCGGCAGGAACGAGGTCTGGTTCATGTACGCGTTGCGACCGCCCTGGCGGCGCGCGTAGTTGACCGTGATCCGGCGCTGGCCGCGCTCGACGAACACCACGAAGAAGGTGAAGGCGAGGACGACGATGGCGATCAGCAGCAGCTGGATGAACTGGATGTTGCCGTCGCGGTAGGCGTCGAAGGTGTGGATGACCGCACCCGGCAGGCCCGCCACGATACCGGCGAAGATGATCAGCGACACGCCGTTGCCGATGCCGCGCTCGGTGACCTGCTCACCGACCCACATCAGGAACATGGTGCCGGCGGTCAGCGCGACCACGGCGGTGAGCACGAAGCCCATGCCCGGTGCGTAGACGACCGGAGCGCCCGACGGTGCCACCTGGTTCTGCAGCGCCAGAGCGATCGAACCGCCCTGCACCACCGCCAGCAGCACGGCGCCGATGCGCGAATACTGGGTGATCTTGCGACGGCCGGACTCACCTTCCTTCTGCATCGCCTTCAGGGCGGGGAAGATGTGGGTGGCCAGCTGCATCACGATCGATGCCGAGATGTACGGCATCACGTTGAGCGCGAAGATGCTCAAACGGTGCAGGGCGCCGCCCGAGAACATGTTGAACATGTCCACGATGCCGCCGCCCTGCTGTTGCATCATGGCAAGCATGGCATCGGGATTGACGCCCGGCACCGGCACATAACAGCCGATGCGATAGACGATCAAAGCCCCGACGACGAACAGCAAACGTTGGCGAAGTTCAGTGAACTTGCCCATTCCGCCCGCGAGGTTACCGATGCCAGCTTGCGCCATGATTTCTTACTCCGTCACGCTGCCGCCGGCAGCTTCGATTGCAGCCTTGGCACCGGCCGTGGCAGCAATACCCTTCAGGGTGAACGCCTTGGTCACTTCGCCCTTGACGACGACCTTGGCCTTCTTTGCAGTGCTCGGGACCAGCTTGGCAGCACGCAGGGCGGCGAAGTCGATCTCGCCGGCCGGCAGCTTGTCCAGCGCGTACAGCAGCACTTCAGCGGTGTCCTTGGCGATCGGCGAACGGAAGCCGATCTTCGGCAGACGACGCTGCATGGGGGTCTGGCCGCCTTCGAAGCCAGCCTTGATCTTGCCGCCACCCTTACGGGCGAACGAACCCTTGTGGCCGCGGCCGGCAGTCTTGCCCAGGCCCGAGCCGATACCACGACCGACGCGGGTACGCTCGGTGCGGGCGCCCGGTGCCGGGCTCAGTTCATTGAGACGCAGAGTCATGATCGATTACTCCTCAACCTTGACGAGGTAGTGAACGGTGTTGATCAGACCGCGAACCTGCGGGCTGTCCTTCAGTTCACGGACATCGTTGAGCTTGTTCAGGCCCAGGGCACGCACCGACAGGCGGTGACGCGACTGGGTACCACGCAGGCCGCGCACCAGGCGCACCTTCACAGTCTTGTTGGACTCATTAGCCATGGTTGAGTTCCTCCACCTTCTTGCCGCGCTTGGCCGCGATGCGAGCCGGCGACTGCGCAGCAGACAGGCCCTTCACGGTGGCACGCACCAGGTTGATCGGGTTGCGCGAACCGGTGGCCTTGGCCAGCACGTTCTTCACGCCAACCGCTTCCAGCACGGCGCGCATGGCACCGCCGGCGATGACGCCGGTACCTTCGGAAGCCGGCTGCATGAACACGCGGGCTGCGCCGTGACCATCCTTGATGGTGTGCCACAGGGTGCCGTTGTTCAGGTCAACGCTGACCAGGTTCTTGCGAGCCTGTTCCATCGACTTCTGGATGGCGACCGGCACTTCGCGCGCCTTGCCATAACCGAAACCGACCTTGCCTTCGCCGTCGCCGACCACGGTCAGGGCGGTGAAGGTGAACTGGCGGCCACCCTTGACGGTCTTGCTGACGCGGTTGACCGCGACCAGCTTTTCGATCATGCCGTCGTCGACTTTCTCTTCGCGGTTACGGTCGCGATCGCGACCCCGCTGCTGACGTTCTTCTGCCATCTTGATTCCTTGGTAGTTTGGGTATGTACGGCTCGAGGCCGCTTATGGTTGTGGAGTACCGCGTTGGTGCGGTGGGCCGCTGCAGAAGAGCGGCGCCGCCCCGCCTCACTCAGGCGGGCGAGCAGGCGGACAGGGGACGCGAGGTCCCCTGCCCTTATCCCTTAGAACTGCAGGCCGGCTTCGCGGGCGGCTTCTGCCAGGGCCTTGATGCGGCCGTGGTAGCGGTAGCCCGAACGATCGAAGGCAACCTTCTCGACGCCGGCGGCCTTGGCGCGCTCAGCGACGATACGGCCGACCTTGGCGGCGGCATCGGCGTTCTTGCCGTTCTTCAGGCCTTCCATGACGTCGGACTGGGTGGTGTTGGCGGCAGCCAGCACCTTGGAACCGTCGGCGGTGAAGACCTGGGCGTACAGGTGCTGGCCGGTGCGCAGCACCGACAGGCGGGCGACGCCGAGCTCACGGATGTGGGCGCGGGTCGACTTGGCGCGACGCAGGCGGGCGATGTTCTTGTTCATGATTTTTTTCCCTTGAAAGCGGAAGAGCCTAATTAGGCCTTCTTGGCTTCCTTACGGATGATGACTTCGTCGGAGTACTTCACGCCCTTGCCCTTGTACGGTTCCGGCTTGCGGAACGCACGGATCTTGGCGGCGACTTCACCGACGACCTGCTTGTCAGCGCCCTGCACCAGAATCTCGGTCTGGGTCGGGGTGGTGATGGTGATGCCTTCCGGCGCCACGAACACGATCGGGTGCGAGTAACCGAGCGACAGGCTCAGGTCCTTGCCCTGCATGGCAGCACGGTAACCCACGCCGACCAGCTCCAGCTTGCGCTCGAAGCCTTCGGAAACACCCTTGACCATGTTGGCCAGGATGGCGCGGACGGTGCCGGTCAGCGGGACCAGGTCAGCGTTCTCGGTGCTCAGGGTAGCAACGCCGTTGTCGACGTTGATGGCAATGCCAGCCGGCTTCGGCAGCGACAGGGTGCCCTTCGGGCCCTTGACGGTGACGGAATCGGCCTGGACGTTCAGTTCAGTCTTACCCAGGGTGACGGGCTTCTTGGCTACGCGGGACATAGTATTACTCCTTTCGCCTTAGGCCACGAAGCACAGGACTTCGCCGCCGACGCCCAGCTGGCGCGCCTGCGCATCAGTCATGATGCCCTTGGAGGTGGAAATGATGGAGATGCCCAGGCCGTTCATGACCTTCGGCAGCTCGCTCTTGCCGCGGTACTGGCGCAGGCCCGAACGCGAGAAGCGCTTCAGGGTCGCGATGACCGGCTTGCCTTCGAAATACTTCAGCACGATTTCCAGCTCGGACTTGTTGTTTTCCAGCTGGGTCACGCGCAGGTCGGTGATGTAACCCTCGTCCTTCAGGACCTGGGCGATCGCAACCTTGATCTTGGACGACGGGGCTTTCACCGTCTGCTTGCCAACCGCGGCCGCATTCTTGATGCGGACCAGCAGGTCGGCGATGGGATCAGTCATGCTCATATGAGTACCTTTGAGTGCACCGATATCCGCTTTCGCGAAAATCTGTTGTCTCCTGGAAACGGGCCAGGTCCCTTGTTGCGGCAGGCCATCGGCCTGCCCTGCTACCCCGTTTGCACAGAGCAAGACGCGGGAGTATACGCCAAAAGAGCCCGGCTTGCGCCGGGCTCCCTGGTTTTTTTGCGTCGGGAAGGCTGAATGCCTCCCCTGCCCGGTTCAGGAACCCCCGGAGGGGCTCCTGATCACAGGGCCGGCTGGGATTACCAGCTGGCCTTGCGCAGACCCGGGACGTCGCCACGCATGGTGGCTTCGCGCAGCTTGTTACGGCCCAGGCCGAACTTGCTGTAGACGCCACGCGGACGACCCGACAGTTCGCAACGGTTGCGGTGGCGGCTCGGCGACGAATCGCGCGGCAGCTTGGCCAGCTTGGTTGCGGCGTCGATCTTCTCTTCGTAGGTCGCGTCCACGGAGGACACGATCTTCTTCAGAGCCGCACGCTTTTCAGCGTACTTCTTTGCCAGCTTTTCCCGCTTGATGTCGCGGTTGACCATGGAGGTCTTTGCCATTTCGGATTCCTCGACGGATCAGTTACGGAACGGGAACTTGAACGCTGCCAGCAGCGCCTTCGCTTCCGCATCGGTCTTCGCAGTGGTGGTGATGGCGATATCCATGCCGCGGATCGCGTCGACAGCGTCGAAGTCGATTTCCGGGAAGATGATCTGTTCCTTCACACCCATGTTGAAGTTGCCGCGACCGTCGAAGGAACGACCGGACACACCACGGAAGTCGCGCACGCGCGGCAGCGAGATGTTGATCAGGCGATCCAGGAACTCGTACATCTTGTGGCGACGCAGCGTGGTCTTGCAGCCGATCGGCCAACCATCACGGATCTTGAACGACGCAACCGACACACGCGACTTGGTGACAACCGGCTTCTGGCCGGAAATCTTGGTCATGTCGCCGACGGCGTTTTCCAGGATCTTCTTGTTGGTGGCCGCTTCGCCGACACCCATGTTCAGGGTGACCTTGACAAGCTTCGGCACTTCCATCGGATTGGTGTAACCGAACTGCTTCATCAGCGCCGGTACCACTTCTTCCTTGTAGAACTTTTCGAGACGGGAACTCATCTTCTCATTCCTCAGGCGTCGAGCGCCTCACCGCTGGAGCGGAACACACGCAGTTTGCGTCCATCCTCCAGCACCTTGAAGCCAACGCGTTCGCCCTTGCCCGAAGCCGGGTTCAGCACATTCACGTTGGAGATATGGATCGAAGCTTCGCGCTCGACCACGCCGCCGGCAACACCTGCCTGCGGGTTCGGCTTGGTGTGGCGCTTGACGATGTTCACGTTGCCGACGACCACACGGTCGCCGTCGACGCGGACGACTTCGCCCTGCTTGCCCTTGTCCTTGCCGGCGTTGACGACAACCTGGTCGCCCTTCTTGATACGGTTAGCCATGATTATCTCCTGTCGCTCACAGCACTTCGGGAGCGAGCGAGACGATCTTCATGAACTTCTCAGAGCGAAGTTCACGAGTCACCGGCCCGAAGATACGGGTGCCGATCGGCTCCTGCTTGTTGTTGAGCAGGACGGCAGCGTTGCCGTCGAAGCGGATCAGCGAACCGTCGGCGCGACGCACACCCTTGCGGGTACGCACCACGACGGCGTCATACACTTCACCCTTCTTGACCTTGCCGCGCGGAATCGCATCCTTCACGGTGACCTTGATGATGTCGCCGATGCCGGCGTAACGGCGCTTGGAACCACCCAGCACCTTGAAGCACATCACCTGCTTGGCACCCGAATTGTCCGCGACGTCAAGGTAGCTCTGCATCTGGATCATGATTCAGCTCCTTATTCAGCCGCGCGCGTGATGACTTCCACCACGCGCCAGTTCTTGGTCTTGGACATCGGAGCAATCTCGGTCACGCGGACGACATCGCCTTCCTTGCAGGCGTTGTCGGCATCGTGGGCGTGCAGCTTCGTCGAGCGCTTGATGTACTTGCCGTACAGCGCGTGCTTGACCTGACGCTCAACCAGGACGGTAACCGTCTTGTCCATCTTGTTGCTGACGACACGGCCTTCGACCGTGCGCAGCGCCTTGTTTTCGATATTGTCGCTCATAGCGGCCGTCCTTACTTCTTGCTGCCGAGCAGCGTCTTGACGCGAGCAATCTCGCGACGGACGCGGCGGATATCGTGAGTCTTCGGCAGCTGGCCGGTGACCTGCTGCATACGGACAGAGAACTGTTCCTTACGCAGGTCGATCAGGTGGGCCTTCAGTTCGTCAGCCGACTTTTCACGGAGAGTTTTCAGTTCCATCAGCGCACCGTCCGGGTCACGAAAGTGGTGGTGACCGAGAGCTTGGCGGCGGCCAGGCGGAACGCCTCGCGTGCCACTTCCTCCGAGACACCCTCGATTTCATAGATCATGCGGCCGGGCTGGATCTGGGCCACCCAGTATTCCACGTTGCCCTTACCCGAACCCATTCGAACTTCGATGGGCTTCTTGGTGATGGGCTTGTCGGGGAACACACGGATCCACATCTTGCCGCCGCGCTTCACGTAGCGGCTGATCGAGCGGCGGGCCGCTTCGATCTGACGCGCGGTCAGCTGACCGTGGGCGGTTGCCTTGAGGCCGTATTCGCCGAAGCTGACAGCGTTGGCGCTCCAGCTCAGGCCGTCGTTACGGCCCTTGTGCACCTTGCGGTACTTGGTTCGCTTGGGTTGCAACATTGTCGTTACCTCGCTTCACGAGCCGGGCGCTGACGGTCACCGCGGTCGCCGCGATCGTGACGATCGTTGCGCGACGGGGTGTCGTCCTGCTTTTCCTGGCCAACCTGGGAGAAATCGAAGACCTCGCCCTTGTAGATCCAGACCTTGATGCCGATGATGCCGTAGGTCGTCTTGGCTTCAGCGAAGCCATAGTCGATGTCGGCACGCAGGGTGTGCAGCGGCACGCGGCCTTCGCGGTACCACTCCGAACGGGCGATTTCTGCACCGTTGAGGCGGCCACCCACGTTGACCTTGATGCCCAGGGCACCCAGGCGCATCGCGTTGCCAACCGAGCGCTTCATGGCACGGCGGAACATGATGCGGCGCTCCAGCTGCTGGGCGATCGACTCGGCAACGAGCTGAGCGTCCAGTTCCGGCTTGCGCACTTCGGTGACGTTGATGTGCGCCGGGACGCCCATCATCTCGCTCACTTCCTTGCGCAGCTTCTCGATGTCCTCACCGCGCTTGCCGATCACCACGCCCGGACGGGCGGTGTGGATCGTCACGCGAGCGGTCTTGGCCGGACGCTCGATCAGGATCTTGCTGATGCCGGCCTGAGCCAGCTTCTTGCGCAGCATTTCGCGCACTTTCAGGTCGGCTGCCAGGTAACCAGCGAACTCGGCCTTGTTGGCGTACCACTTGGAGTTCCAGTCCTTGGAAATGCCGAGGCGGATACCAATCGGATGAACTTTATGACCCATGGTCTTTTCCTTATCCGCTTACTTGGCGGCGCCCACAACCACAGTGATGTGGCTGGTGCGCTTGAGGATGCGGGTACCGCGGCCTTTCGCCCGCGCCATGAAACGCTTCAGGGTCGGACCTTCATCAACCATGATGGTCTGAACCTTCAGCTCGTCGACGTCGGCGCCCTGGTTGTTCTCGGCATTTGCAATAGCCGACTCCACCACCTTCTTGATCAGGTGGGCAGCCTTCTTGTCCGAGAACTTCAGCAGGTTGACCGCACGTTCGGCCGGCAGACCGCGCACCTGGTCAGCGACCAGACGAGCCTTCTGCGGGGAGATGCGCGCAGTGCGCAGGATGGCTTTCGCTTCCATTGTCATCTCTCCTTACTTACCCGACTTCTTGTCACCACCGTGACCCTTGAAGGTCCGGGTGATGGCAAATTCGCCGAGCTTGTGGCCGACCATGTTCTCGTTGACGAGAACCGGGATGTGGTTCTTGCCGTTATGCACGGCAATGGTGACGCCTACCATGTCAGGCAGGATCATCGAACGACGCGACCAGGTCTTGACCGGACGCTTGCTACCCGCAGCGGCAGCCACCTTAGCAACCAGGTGGTGATCGACAAACGGGCCCTTCTTGAGTGAACGTGCCATGGTCGATTAGCCCCTACGATCGCGGACGATGAACTGCTGAGTGCGCTTGTTATGGCGCGTCTTGTAACCCTTGGTCGGGACACCCCACGGGGTGACCGGATGCGGATTACCCTGGCCGGCCTTGGCCTCACCACCACCGTGCGGGTGGTCAACCGGGTTCATGGCAGCACCACGAACGGTCGGGCGGACGCCGCGCCAACGCTTGGCACCGGCCTTGCCCAGCTTTTCCAGGCTGTGCTCGTCGTTGCCGACTTCGCCGATGGTGGCGCAGCACTCGACCGGAACCTTACGCATTTCACCCGAGCGCAGGCGCAGGGTGGCGTAGATGCCTTCGCGGGCAACCAGCTGCACGGCCGCACCAGCGGCGCGGGCGATCTGAGCGCCCTTGCCGGGCTTCAGTTCGATGCAGTGGATGGTGGTACCGACCGGGATGTTGCGCAGCGGCAGGGTGTTACCAGCCTTGATCGGGGCGTCCGAACCAGCGATCACCTGATCACCAGCCTTCAGGCCCTTCGGGGCGATGATGTAACGACGCTCGCCGTCGACGTAGCACAGCAGGGCGATGTGGGCGGTGCGGTTCGGATCGTATTCGATGCGTTCCACGCGCGCCGGGATGCCCAGCTTGTTGCGCTTGAAGTCGATGATGCGGTAGTGCTGCTTGGCACCACCACCGACGTGACGCACGGTGATGCGGCCATGGTGGTTACGACCACCCGAGCGGCTCTGCGACTCGACCAGTGCGGCGTGCGGAGCACCCTTGTGCAGGTCGGGGGTAACCACGCGCACGGCCGAACGGCGGCCGGGGGAAGTGGGCTTGAATTTCATCAATGGCATGGGATGTACCTCAGGCCTTGGCCGTTACATCGATCGACTGGCCGTCGGCCAGGCGAACGTACGCCTTACGCCAATCGCCGCGGCGGCCAGCACGGTTACGGAAGGACTTGTTCTTGCCCTTGACGTTGACCACGTTGACAGCCTCGACCTTGACGCCGAACAGCTGCTCAACCGCGGCCTTTACATCGGCTTTGGTGGCTTCGTTCGAAACTTCGAAGGCATACTGGTTGGAAAGTTCCTGAATGCGAGCGGTCTTTTCGGAGACACGCGGGGCACGCAGCACGCTGAAGATTTTTTCGTTGCTGTTCATGCCAGCCACTCCTCGACCTTCTTGACCGCATCAGCGGTGATGACGACCGTGTCGGCACCGACCAGCGACACCGGGTCCAGACCCTGGACGTCACGCACCTGCACGTACGGCAGATTGCGAGCGGACAGGTACAGGTGCTCGGAGGCTTCTTCAGTGACGATCAGCGGGCGCTTGCCCACTTCCAGGCCGGCCAGCTTGGCGATCAGACCCTTCGTGTTGGTCACTTCGACATCGAAGGACTCCACGATGGTCAGACGGCCCTGACGGTTCAGCTCGGACAGGATCGCGCACATGGCGGCACGGTACTGCTTACGATTGACCTTCTGCTCGAAGCTGCGCGGCTTTGCCGCGAAGGTGACACCGCCGCCGACGAAGATCGGAGCCGTCAGTGCGCCATGACGCGCGCCGCCGCCCTTCTGCTTCTTCGACTTCTTGGTGGTACCTGCCACTTCGGAGCGAGTCTTCTGCGCCTTGGTGCCGGCGCGACCGGCGTTGCGGTAAGCAACGACGACCTGGTGGACCAGATCTTCGCTGAAATCGCGACCGAACACGGCGTCGGAGACCGAGACCTTGTTGTTGCTACCCGTGATAACGAGTTCCATCGTCATCTCTCCTTATGCCTTGCTCGCCGGACGGACGATCACGTCGCCACCCGCCGCGCCCGGAACGGCGCCGCGAACCGCGATCAGACCGCGTTCGACGTCGACCTTGACAACTTCCAGGTTCTGGGTGCTCTGCTGCACGGAGCCCATGTGACCGGACATCTTCTTGCCCGGGAACACGCGACCCGGCGTCTGGCGCTGACCCAGCGAACCCGGCGCGCGATGCGACAGCGAGTTACCGTGGGTAGCGTCACCCATACGGAAGTTGTAGCGCTTGATGGTGCCCTGGAAGCCCTTACCCTTGGTGACACCCTGGACGTCGACGATCTGGCCGACTTCAAAGATGTCCGCCTTGACTTCGCCGCCGACGGCGAAATCGCCGAGCTGCGCGTCTTCAACGCGGAATTCCCACAGGCCACGACCCGCTTCCACCTTCGCCTTGGCGAAGTGGCCGGCTTCCGGCTTGTTGACCAGGGCAGCGCGACGAGCGCCGACGGTCACCTGCACGGCGCTGTAGCCGTCGGTTTCGACGGTCTTGATCTGCGCGATGCGGTTGGGGGTTGCTTCGATCAGGGTCACCGGGATGGAGCGGCCATCTTCGGTGAACACGCGGCTCATGCCAGCCTTGCGGCCCACGAAGCCCAACGAATACTTCTTCGTCATGGTCGTAGTCCTCAGGTCAGCTTGATCTGAACGTCGACGCCGGCAGCCAGTTCGAGCTTCATCAGCGCGTCCACGGTCTTGTCATTCGGGTCAACGATATCGAGCACGCGCTTGTGCGTGCGGGTCTCGTACTGGTCACGCGCGTCCTTGTCGACGTGCGGGGAGACGAGGATGGTGTAACGCTCGATCTTGGTCGGCAGCGGGATCGG
Source organism: Stenotrophomonas sp. STEN087 (assembly GCF_056759115.1). Classification (NCBI taxonomy): domain Bacteria; kingdom Pseudomonadati; phylum Pseudomonadota; class Gammaproteobacteria; order Lysobacterales; family Lysobacteraceae; genus Stenotrophomonas; species Stenotrophomonas sp. STEN087. The sequence continues at coordinate 26,960 of NZ_JBRRCR010000053.1, forward strand.
TCCACGCACTTGCGCGCCGGTCCGCTTGGCCGTCTCAACGATCTCGCTGGCCGAACGGTCGATCAGACGATGATCGAACGCTTTCAGCCGGATCCGGATCTTTTGGTCCGCCATGGCGGTAGGTTCCTTCGTTAAAAGAGCGACAGACAAAGCCTCTGGGTTGCTTTGTCCCATGAAATCCCTGAATACGGACGGCCCGCACTCCTGCAGGCCGACAAGGTCAATCCGTAGACCTCAAAAACGTAGGCAGACCTAGAAACAGGCCTGCCCAGACGACGAAGCATAATGGCACGCAAGGCAGCTGTCAACAGTTTCCTGTTGACGCCGCCTGAATGGCATTGACCCTTCCTGGTCCGGGGAACACAAGGCACATCCTGTGCCTACTTTCCCGTTTGATACGCCCCGATGCCCTACCCAGGCAACATCGGGGCGCAGAGTGTAGCAGATTACTCGATGATGGTGGAGACCACACCGGCGCCGACGGTACGGCCACCTTCGCGGATTGCGAAGCGCAGGCCGGCGTCCATTGCGACCGGGTTGATCAGGGTGACAACCAT
>NZ_JBRRCR010000054.1:0-26679 GCF_056759115.1 Stenotrophomonas sp. STEN087
CCCCCCCCCCCCCCCCCCCCCCCCCCCCCCCCGCCCCCCCCCCCCCCCCCCCCCCCCCCCCCCCCCCCCCCGCCCCCCCCCGCCACCGGCCTGTCGCTGCTGGAGATGCTGCTGGTGATCGCGCTGATCGCGGCCATCGGCCTGATCACCGCGGCAGGCCTGTCGCGTGGCTTCGCCGGCATGCAGCTGCGCAGTGCCGGCAAGGACATCGCCAACCAGCTGCGCATGGTGCGCGCGCAGGCGATTGCTCGCGGCGAACCGCAGCGCTTCGTCATCGAACCGGCCGAGCACCGCTGGCAGGGCGCCAACGAGCGCCGTGGCAGCGTGCCCGAGCCGGTGCAGGTGGTGTTTGAAGGCGCCGCGCAGCTCAGCGATGTGCCGGGGCAGGGCGTGATCGAGTTCCATCCCGATGGCGGCTCCAGTGGCGGCCGCATCCGCCTGCAGCGCGACGCCGCCGAATGGCGCATCGATGTCGGCTGGCTGACCGGCGAGGTCCGTTCCGGTCCGTGGCGCGCGCAATGAAACAGTCGGCGCGTGGTTTCACCCTGCTCGAAGTGATCGTGGCGTTCGCCCTGCTGGGCCTGGCCCTGACCCTGCTGCTGGGCAGCCTGTCCGGCGGCGCGCGTCAGGTCCGCGATGGCGAGCTGCGTACCCGTGCGGTGCTGCACGCGCAATCGCTGCTGGCCAGCGCCGGCGTCGACGCACCGCTGCAGGTCGGCAGCCAGAGTGGCGAATGGGAACAGGGCCGCTACCACTGGCAGCTGCAGGTACAACCGTGGAGCGAGCCGCGTGCCGGTGATGTCGCGCCGATGCAGTCACCGGGTGCGCCGTGGTTGGCCGAACTGCAGCTGCAGGTGCGCTGGGGCGACGGCGAACGCGAGAAACTGCAGTGGCGCAGCCTGCGCCTGTTACCGCCGGACCTGGAGGGCGCACGATGAAGCGTCGCGCTGCCGGCTTCACCCTGGTCGAAGTGATGCTGGCCACCGTGCTGCTGGCCGGTGGCCTGGCCCTGGCATTCGCCAGCGTGCGTGCGGCGATGGCGGTCAGCCAACGCGGCGAACAGATCGCGGCTGACAGCGAACGCATGCGCGCGGTGCAGGCGCTGCTGCGGCGCCAGCTGGGCGGTGCGCTGCGCAGCCCGATCGAGGTGCCTGATCCCACCCGCGAGCCGGTGTTTTTCCAGGGCGATGATGAAGGCATGCAGTTCGTCGCCGATCTGCCCGGCTATCTCGGTCGCGGCGGGCCCTACCTGCATACCCTGCAGGTGGATGGCGCGCCCGGCCAGCGCCGCCTGCTGCTGGACCTGGTGTTGCTGCAGGAAGGCGAGCGCCTGCCGGAAACACCGCCGCGTCCGCCCGAAGTGCTGGCCGACGCACTGAAAGAAGTGACGCTGCGCTACCGCGGCATCGACCCGGCCAATGGACAGATGAGCGACTGGCTGCCGCGCTGGGACGACACCCGGCGCCTGCCGTTGCTGGTGGAAGTGCAGATCGTGCCGCAGCGTGGCGCGCCGTGGCCGCCGCTGGTGGTCGCACCGCGCAGCGGCGGCATGGGCGGTGCACGATGAAGGCACAGCGCGGGGCCGCCCTGGTGCTGGTGTTGTGGCTGATCGCGCTGATGACCGCGCTGGTCGGTGCCTTTGCGCTGACCGCACGCGTGGAGCACCTGCAGCAGCGCGTGCTCGACGATGACGCGCGGGGCCAGGAACGTGCCCGTGCCGGGCTGGAATATGCACTGCTGCGCCTGCGCCCGGACCCGCAGCGGCCGGCCTGGCAGGCCGATGGACGCACCTACCGCTGGCAGTACGACGATGTCCCGGTCGAGATCCGGGTGCTGGACGAGAACGGCAAGATCAACCTGAACCTGGCCGACGCCACGCTGCTGACTGCGTTCCTGCAGGCGCTGGGCGAACCTGCCGAGCAGGCCCGGCAGCTGGCCGGTGCCATCATCGACTGGCGCGACGCCGACAGCCTGCTGCAGCCCGGTGGCGGCGCCGAGGCGCCGGACTATGCAGCGGCGGGCCTGCCGTACGGGCCGCGCAACAAGCGCTTCGAAACCCTGGGCGAACTGCAGCGCGTGCTCGGCATGCGTGCCTCGCTGTACACGGCGATGCTGCCGTATCTGACGCTGTACAGCCGCCAGGCGCGGCCGGATCCGCGCGTGGCGGGGGCGCCGGTGCTGACCGCATTGGGCCTGGATGCCGAGCAGGTGCTGGCGCAGCGCGCACAGCTGGAGCGTGACGAAGGTTCCGGTGCGGCGCCGTCAATGCTTGCCAGCGGCAGCGGCACCTATAGTATCGAGACCCGTGCCATCGACGGCAGCGGTCGCTCGTCGGTCCTGCAGGCGGTGGTACGCAATGGATCGGGCGGTGTGCCCGGACGAACCTACACGGTGCTTCGCTGGGAGCAGGGAATGGCAGCAAGATGACGGCATGGCAGGACAGCCTGCGGCAGGTGCAGGGGCGGATTGGCCCAGGTGCGGGCCGTTTCCTGCGCTGGTGGCGGCAGTCCCTGCTGGCCTGGGTACCGGCGCGTTGGCAGTGGGCGCTGGGCTGGTCGCAGACCCGCCTGCTGCTGCAGCGGCAGGGCGACCTGCTGCAGGTCTGGCGCGAAGCCGGGCAGGGCCTGGAACCCGTGGCCAGCCTGCCATGGCCGACCCAGCCGGCTGAACTGGACCGCGTCCTCGACGCGCGCCTGCGCAGCCTGCCGCGGGTCTGGCTGCTGGCCGAACCGCAGGTCCTGCGCCGCAACCTGCGCCTGCCGATGGCCGCCGGCGACCGCCTGCGTGCGGTGGTCGGCTATGAGATTGATCGGCAGACGCCATTCGAATCCAGCCAGGTCAGCTATGACGTACGCGAACGCGGCAGTGCCGGCGAAGGCCTGCTGCAGGTTGAACTGGTGGCCTGGCCGCTGCGCCAGCTCGATGCCTGGCGCGGCCAGGTGGGCGCCTGGGCCGATGCGCTGTCCGGTGTCGATGCCCTCGACGCGCAGGGCCAGCCGTTGCAGGTGAACCTGCTGCCGCAGGCCCAGCGCCAGCCGCGGCATGACCCGATGCGGCGCTGGAACCTGCTGCTTGGCCTGGCTGCACTGGTGATGCTGGTGCTGGCTGCCGCACAGCTGCTGGACAACCGCCGCGAGGCCGCCGACGCGCTGCGCGACGAGGTCGAGCGCAGCGCCCGAAGTGCGCGTGGCGTGGCCAGCGAGCGCAGCGAACTGCAGGCGCTGCTGGACGGTGCCGCGTTCCTGGAAAAGCAGCGCGCCCAGCGCGCCAGCACGGTGGAGCTGTGGAACGAACTGACCCAGCGCCTGCCCAATGGCACCTACCTGGAAAAACTGGCCATCGAGAACAACAACCTGCAGCTGATCGGCCTCAGCAGCGAAGCCTCGCAGCTGGTGCAGCTGCTGCAGGACGCACCGCAGTGGCGCAAGGTCAACCTGACGGGCGTGCTGCAGGCCGACGGCGCCGGCAGCGGCCGTGACCGCTTCACCCTGACCGCCGAGCTGCAGCCGGTGCCGGCGGCCCCGTCCGCCGCGCCTGCCGCCCCAGCCAAGGAGGCGGCCGATGCCGATGCCAAGCGCACGCCGTGACCGCTGGCTGGCGCTGGCGCTGCTGGTGGCAGTGCTGGGCCTGGCCTACCTGCTGCTGGTGCACCCGTGGTTCACCCAGCCACTGCTGGCCATCAACGACGACGTCGCCGCGCTGCGCGAGCGCCAGCAGCGCGTGCAGGCGCAGCTGCAGCAGCAGCCGCAGATCGAACAGCGCCTGCAGCAGACCCGCGAGGCCCTGCAGCAGCGCCCCGGTTTCCTGCGCGAAGCCACCGCCGAAGCCGCCGCCGCGGCCCTCGGCGCGCGCGTGCAGGATGCGGTGGCCACGGCCAGCCCGGGCAACCGCAGCTGCACCATCAGCAACCGCACGCCGCTCACCGACAACCGCCGCGATGCCGAGTTCGTGCGCGTGGCCATGCAGGTGCGCCTGCGTTGTGGCGTGGCCGAACTGGTCACCGTGCTGCACAGCCTGGAAACCGGCAGCCCGCGCCTGTTCGTCGACAACCTCAACCTGATCGCGCAGCGCTTCCAGCAATCGGCGAACGAATCGGGCCTGGGCCTGGACGTGTCGTTCGAACTGGCCGGCTACCTGCTGCCCGGGGCCGGTGGCGATGCCGCCGCCGCGCCTGCGACGGATACCCCTGCAGCGGCGCCTGCCGCCGATGCCAGCCCTGTCCCGGCCGAGCCGCCGGTGGAAGCGGAGGGCACCGATGAAACGTGACCCGATCACCCTGCGCACCGGCTTCCTGCTGGCCCTGGCCGGCTGGGCGGGCGCTACATGGCTGGCCACCGGCTTCGGCCTGGGCGGTCGCCTGCCTGCCGCCGACAGCGATGCCGCCGCACAGGCCACGCTGCCGACCCTGCCGCCGATGGCCGCCGAGCGCATGGCCGCGGCCGACAGCTTCAGCTCCATCGGCGAACGCCCGCTGTTTGCCGAAGACCGGCGGCCGCGCCCGTATCTGCTGGGCGGCAGCGAACCGGCCGCGAGTGCCGCGTTGCGCCTGACCGGCGTGCTGCTCACCGACAGCTTCAGCATGGCCACCTTCACCACGGAACAGAACCGCTCGGTGCGCCTGCGCCTGAATGGTGAGGCGGTCGATGGCTGGCAGCTGGTCGCACTGGAGCCTCGCCAGGCCACGGTGATCGGCCCCAGCGGCAGCCAGGTGCTGGAACTGGCCACCTTCAACGGGCAGGGCGGTGAACCGCCGACCGTGCTGCGCGGCGCCAATGGCGCTGTTCCACCGGCGGGCGTCGTGCCGCCGCCGCCACCGCCGCCCGCACAGGCGGTGGCCAATCCGCGCGCCGCCGATGGCAACGTGGTATCGCCGTCAGGCGCTGCCGCCGTGCCAGCGGCCGCAGCTCCTGCCGCCAACAACAACGGCCCCAGCGACGCGCAGATGCAGGCCATCCGCGAACGCATCCAGGCCCGTCGCCGTCAGCTGCAGCAACAGCAGCAACAACCGTCGCCGCCCCCGGGCGATGGCTCCAACCGATAGAGTGAATGCATGAACCTGCGTTTTCTGCCTTGGTCCCTTGCCCTGACGCTGCTGGTCGGCTGCGCCACCGTGTCCGGCCCGCATGTCCATCGCAGTGCCACCACGCCGCCACCGGAGGCCGGTGCCGCCGCCGATCCGCAGGTGGTCGAAGGTGACGCCGCCGCCGGCACGCCGCAGGCGGTGATCCGCCGTGGCAGCGGCACCATGATCAACCGCGAGGCCGCGCGCGCGCCGTCACCGGCCCTGCATTCGGCCAGCGGCGGCAGCGCCACCTTCAACTTCGAAGGCGAGTCGGTGCACGCGGTGGTCAAGGCGATCCTCGGCGACATGCTGGGGCAGAACTACGTCATCGCGCCGGGCGTGCAGGGCACGGTCACCCTGGCCACGCCCAAGCCGGTGTCGCCGGCGCAGGCGCTCAACCTGCTGGAGATGGTGCTGGGCTGGAACAACGCCCGCATGGTCTACAGCGGTGGCCGCTACAACATCGTCGCCGCCGACCAGGCGCTGGCCGGCACCGTCGCACCCAGCACCGCGCCGGCCTCCAGTGCCCGCGGCTTCGAAGTGCGCGTGGTGCCGCTGCAGTTCATTTCCGCCAGCGAGATGAAGAAGGTGCTGGAGCCGTACGCGCGGCCCAACGCCATCGTCAACGTCGATACCGGCCGCAACGTGATCACCCTCGGTGGTACCCGCGCCGAGCTGGAAAACTACCTGCACACCGTCGAGATCTTCGACGTCGACTGGCTGTCGGGCATGTCGGTGGGCGTGTTCCCGATCCAGTCGGGCAAGGCCGAGCAGGTCGCCAGCGACCTGGAGAAAGTCTTCGGCGAAGACAGCAAGACGCCCAGCGCCGGCATGTTCCGTTTCCTGCCGCTGGAAAACGCCAATGCCGTGCTGGTGATCACCCCGCAGGTGCGCTACCTGGACCAGATCCAGCAGTGGCTGGACCGCATCGACACCGCCGGTGGCAGCGCCCGCCTGTTCTCCTACGAGCTGCGCTACATCAAGGCGCGCGACCTGGCCCAGCGCCTGTCCGAAGCGTTCGCGAGCAGCAACAACCGCAACAACCGGGGGTCCAGCGCCGGGCTGGCGCCGGGCGCGACGCCGATGCAGCTGGACAGCCGGGGTGGCGACACCTTCAGCAACACCAGCGATGGCAGCAGCAACAACACCAACGGTACCGGCACCTCGTCCAGCGCCAACGGCGGCATGACCAGCACGATGAACCTGCCGCAGCGGCAGGAAGGCAACATCAGCGTCAGCCTCGATGTGGAAGGTGACACCGTCGGGGTCTCGGCAGTGGAAGAAACCAATGCACTGCTGGTGCGCGCCACGCCGCAGGCCTGGCGCTCGATCCGCGAAGTGATCGAGAAGCTGGACGTGATGCCGTTGCAGGTTCACATCGAAGCGCAGGTGGCCGAAGTCGACTTGAACGGCGACCTGAAGTACGGCGTCAACTGGTTCTTCGAGAACGCCGTGCAGGGGCAGAGCTACACCGGCGCCACCGGCGGCGCCACCCTGCCCAGTGCGCAGGGGCGCAACATCTGGGGCAGCTTCGCCGGCGCCATCACCGGCACCGAGACCGGCTGGACCTTCCTCGGCAAGAACGCCGCCGCGGTGGTCAGCGCGCTGGACCAGGTGACCAACCTGCGCCTGCTGCAGACCCCGTCCATCTTCGTGCGCAACAACGCCGAAGCGCAGCTCAACGTCGGCACCAAGATTCCGATCAACTCGGTGTCGGTCAACACCGGCATCAGCGACAGCACCTACAGCCAGGTGCAGTACCTGGACACCGGCGTGATCCTCAAGGTGCGCCCGCGCATCACCCGTGATGGCGTGGTGTTCCTGGACATCGTGCAGGAAGTCAGCTCGGCCGGTGCCATTCCGACCGGCTGCGACCCGACCAAGACCACCTGCAACCCGCCGATCAACACCCGCAAGATTTCCACCGAGGCGGCGCTGCAGAGCGGCGACACGATCATGCTGGCAGGCCTGATCACCAATTCCGACGAGGACGGTTCCAAGGGCGTGCCGGGCCTGAGCCGGCTGCCGATCGTCGGCGGTCTGTTCGGCAACAAGACGCGGGTGAACAAGCGTTCGGAAGTGATCGTGCTGCTGACCCCGACGATCGTGCGCAACGGGCAGGAAGCGCGGACGTTGACCGATGAGTACAGCAACCGCTTCCGCGCGATGGAGCCGTTCCCCACCCGCGAGCGCAAGAAGTAAGGGTTTTTTGTGGCAGGGCTTGCAGCCCTGCACCTGCAGAATCAACTTCAACGTCAAAAGCCTGCATTCCGTGGGATGGCGGGGCACTGTGGGATTGCGGGGACGCCGTAAACCCATCCATGGGGGCTGGGTCGCCGCATCCATGCGGCTCACACCCCGCAAACCCACAGTGCCCAGCCTTCGACAGTTTCACGCGGCTGTGGGCTACGGCTGCTGTTGGTGGGTGCCGACCGTTGGTCGGCACATCTGTCGGATATCGAATGAATTCATCCACGCATGGCGTGGATCTACTGGGACGCGCGGCTTTTGGTAGGTGTCGACCTTGGTCGACACGATTTTTCCATCAGAGATCAATATTCAACATGGGTCGGAGCCCGTTGCGCAGTAACGGGATCCGACCCCGTGCTCTGACAGATCGCGGAGGTCTGTCGAAGGCGGGGGGGATCCGGTTGAGGGGGTGTGAGCGGCATGGATGCCGCGACCAAGCCCCCATGGACGGGTTTACGGCGTCCCCCTCAACCGGACCCACCCCGCCATCCCCCAGGAACCCAGCTTCTGCTGTTGCTCTGGCCGTTGCCGTTGCCGTTGCCTCGGCAGGTGCAGGGCGCAGCCCTGCCAGTGCTACGCTACCGCCAGCGACTACCACGGAGGCGGGATGGGGGCGATCGTGTTGTTGCCGCTGGGCGTGGACGATGCAGCGCTCGACCGCTGCCTGGCCGCGCTCGACGCCGGCACCGCCGCGGGCACCGCGGTATGGCTGGCCGATGACGCACAGGCCGGGCCGCGGGCGCAGGCCGTGGTCGAGCACTGGCTCGCGCATACGCCGCTGCAGGCCGAATACACCCGCCGCGCGCGACCGCTCGGCGAAGTCGCCCACCTCGATGAAATGCTGCGCGCCTGCGACGGACTGGACGTGGCCGTGCTCGCCCCGGACAGCGTCCCCGCGCCCGGCTGGCTGCAGCAGCTGCAGGCGGCCTTCGCCCGCGATGCCGCCATCGCCACCGCCACGCCCTGGTGCAATGCCGGCGAAACCGCTGCATGGCCGCGGCTGGGCGAAATCAATCCCGAGCCGTCCGATACCGCGCTGCTGGCCCACACCTGTGCAAGCCTGCCGAACCTGCACCCGGAACTGCCCTCGGCGGTCACCCACGCGGTGCTGGTGCGCGGCAATGCGCGGCGCCGTGCCGGTGGCCTCGACACCGACAGCTACCTTGGCTGGAATGCGGCGCTGGTCGACCTCAGCCTGCGCATGGCGGGGCTCGGCTGGCGCAACGTGCTGTGCGAAAACGCCTTCGTCAGCCGCGCCGGCGAGGCCGTCAGCCGCGAGGGCGATCTGGAGGCCCTGGCCGCGCGCTGGCCGGGCTGGATGCCGCGGCTGGCCGATTTCCTCATGCACGACCCGTTGCATGCGCTGCGCGATGACCTGCAGCAACGGTTGCAGCAGGCGATAATGCCGCGAGAGCAGGGCGACCTGTTCGCCACGCCACCGCCGCCGGAGTCGCCTGCTTGAACCCTGCCATCGCCGCCATCGTCGTCACCTACCAGAGCGGCAGCACCATCGATGCCTGCCTGTCGCGCCTGCGCCAGGCGCAGGACGTGGCCGAGATCCGGGTGGTGGACAACGGTTCGCAGGATGACACGCTGGAAATCGTGCAGCGCCACGCCAGTCACGACCCGCGCGTGCGCTTCATCGGCAACCCGGACAACCCCGGCTTTGCCGCCGCCAACAACCAGGGCGTGGCCGATTCAGGCAGCCCCTGGCTGGCCTTCATCAATCCCGACCTGCTGGTGGAGGAGGACACCCTGGCGGCGCTGCGCCTGCGCGCGCTGGAACTGGGTGACTGCCTGCTGGGCGTGGAGCAGGTGGACGAACATGGCTTTGCCGACGACGCCGTGCGCCGCCGCGATCCCGATTTCCTGGCCATGCTGCGTTCGCCCGGACGTGGCGGGCGCCTGGCCATTCCGCGCGACCCGGCGCAGGCGATGCAGCAGGTGCCGGCGTTGTCCGGTGCGTTGCTGCTGATGCCGCGTGCGTTGTTCGACCGCCTCGGTGGCTGGGATGCCGGCTACCGCCTGCACGCCGAAGACCTGGACCTGTGCCGCCGCGTGCGCGAGGCCGGCGGCGTGGTGGCCATCGCCAATGATCTGCGGGTGACGCACGTGCGCGGGGTGTCCAGCCGCTCGCGGCCGTTCTTCGTCGAATGGCACAAGCACCGTGGCCTGTGGCGCTACTTCAGCAAGTTCGAGGCGAAGCAGCGCTCGGCGCCAGTGCGCGTGCTGGTGTGGGGCGCGATCTGGGCGCATGCGCTGATGCTGGTGCCGCGGCTGCTGCGCAAGGCGCTCTGACGGCGGGGTGGGGCGGGGGCATCCACGCATGGCGTGGATCTACCCGCAGCCCGGCCGGGAAACGCGATTCACCAGAACGGGCGCATAATTGCCCCATGGCCATCATCCAGTCCCTGCTCGACACCGACCTGTACAAATTCACCATGATGCAGGCGGTGCTGCACCAGCACCCCGGCGCCCTGGTCCAGTACCGGTTCAAGTGCCGCACCCCCGGTATCGACCTGGCGAGCTACATCGACCAGATCAACGAAGAAATCGACCACCTGTGCAGCCTGCGCTTCAGCAACGAAGAGCTGGACTACATGCGTGGCCTGCGCTTCGTGAAGCCCGACTTCGCCGATTTCCTCGGCCTGTTCCACCTGGATCGCAAGTACATCCAGCTGAAGCCGTCGACGACGGTGCCGGGCGAGATCGACCTGGACATCACCGGCCCCTGGCTGCACACCATCCTGTTCGAAGTGCCGCTGCTGGCGATCATCAACGAAGTCTGGTTCCGCAATACCACCACCGCTGATTTCGCCGAGGGCGAACGCCGCCTGCAGGCCAAGGCCGCGCTGCTGCGCGACACCCCCGGGTTCGAACAGTGCCGCATCGCCGATTACGGCAGCCGCCGCCGCTACTCGCGCGACTGGCATGCGCGCCTGCTGCCGCTGCTGCGCGATGCGCTCGGCCCGCAGCTGGTCGGCACCAGCAACGTGCACTTCGCCCGTCTGTACGGCATGACCCCGCACGGCACCATGGCCCACGAGTACCTGCAGGCGTTCCAGGCCCTCGGCCCGCGCCTGCGTGATTCGCAGGTGGCGGCGCTGGAGTCCTGGGCGCGCGAATACCGCGGCGACCTCGGCATCGCCCTGTCCGACGTGGTCGGCCTGGATGCGTTCCTGCGCGATTTCGACATGTACTTCTGCAAGCTGTTCGACGGCGTGCGCCACGATTCGGGCGACCCGTTCGACTGGGGCGATCGCATGCTCGCCCACTTCCAGCAGCGCCGCGTCGATCCGCGCAGCAAGGTGCTGGTCTTCAGCGACGGCCTGGACATCACCAAGGTCATGCGCCTGTACGACTACTTCCGTGGGCGCTGCCAGGTGGCCTTCGGCGTCGGTACGCACCTGACCAACGATCTTGGCCCGACCCCGCTCAACATCGTCATCAAGATGGTCCGCTGCAACGGCCAGCCGGTGGCCAAGCTGAGCGATTCGCCGGGCAAGAGCATGTGCGACGACCCGGGCTACCTCAGCTACCTGCGCCAGGTCTTCGAACTGCCGCCGGAAGCGCCCCAGGGCTGATCCCCGGGGCGGTCTGCCTGGGCGGGAGGCTCAGGGGTAGTCGACGCGCACCAGGTAAGCCCCCTGCAGCGGCTGCTGCTTCGGGGCTTCCAGGCGGTAGCTTTCCGAGAACACCAGATCACCCGCGCGCAGGCTGCGTGCGGCCACGGCCAGCTGCTGGCCCTGGCGCTTGCCATCGCGCAGCACCGCGCCCTGGCCTTCATCCATCGCCACCAGTGCGACCGTCGCGCCCTTGGCCGACAGCGGGCAGCCTTCCAGGCGCAGCTGCTGTGCGTCCACGCGCGCCGAGCAGCCCGGATCGACGATGCGACCGCTGAAGCGGATCGTGCCGCCATCGGCATGTGCCAGCGAACTGACACCCATCAGGGCCACGCAGAGCAGGATCGAGGTCTTCATGACGTTCTCTGGTTCGGTATGAGTCTGTTAACGACAGCCCCGAACAGTCTTTAAGGGTCAGAATTCCGATCTGGAAGGCGCGTCACTGAGCAATAGTGATGCGCGTCAAATATTGCGTTTTTGCCTTGAAAACAGCCTCCTCCTCGCAGCGTGACACGCGTGTAAACCACGTTCTGCAGGAGTGTGACGTGCGTTCGAAACTCGTCGAACGCATGGCGGGGTATCGCGCCAAATATTTGGCGTCAATGTGCGATGCGACACATCTAATGCGTGAACTGCATCACATTTGTGATCTATACTGTCGTCTCGGGCCCCAAGGATGGCTTCATCACGGGTCCGGCCACAGGTGAGACGCAAGGATGGGTCTGATGCCCGGCAGTGCTCCTTGCTTCCTCCTCTACGTCCACATTTCTCAGTAGGGTTAGAAAGCAAATGCGCAAGATCAATCTGTTCGCCGTCCTCCTGCTCGCCGCCGCACCGCTGGCCGCCAACGCTGCCGATGGCACGATCAGCTTCACCGGCAAGGTCAACGCCAAGACCTGCGAGATCAATGCCGGCTCCAGCAAGGACTTCACCGTTCCCCTGCCGCCGGTCGGTACCACCGCCCTGAAGACCGCCGGTGACGTCGCTGGCCGTACCGCCTTCTCGATCAACCTGACCAACTGCTCTGCCGGCAAGGTCGCCACCTACTTCGAGCCGGGCGTCACCGTCGACTCGAGCACCGGCAACCTGGTCAACACCGTCAACGGCGGCGCCAGCAACGTGCAGCTGCAGCTGCTGACCGCCAACGGCAGCGTGGTGAAGGTGAGTGGCACCGGCACGCTGCAGGCCGGTACCTGGACCGATGTCGCCGACAAGGGCGCGGCCAAGCTGGATTACGCCGCCCAGTACTTCGCCACCGGCCAGTCGACCGCCGGCGACGTCGCCAGCAGCGTCAAGTACACGATCATCTACAACTGATCGTAGCTGCACCCTCCCTGCCCGATGCAGCCATCGGGCAGGGCTTCGTTCCATTTCCCGGGTCGTCCTTCCGATGAAAGCCATCCTTTCCCGGGCGCTGCTGCTGGCGGCGCTCTCGCTGCCCCTGTGCCAGAGCGCCCTGGCTGGTGTCGTCATCAACGGTACCCGAGTGATCTATCCGGCGCAGTCGCGCGAAGTGACCGTGCAGGTGGAGAACACCGGCGACACGCCGTCGCTGGTCCAGGCCTGGATTGATTCGGGTGATGCGGAGCAGACGCCGGAAACGAGCGACGCCCCGTTCGTGCTGACCCCGCCGATCAGCCGCGTGGAAGCCGGCCGCAGCCAGGCGCTGCGCATCATCTTCACCGGCAAGGCGCTGCCCAGCGACCGTGAATCGGTGTTCTGGTTCAACGTGCTGGATGTGCCGCCCTCGCCGCAGGCCACCCCCGGCGAAGAGCAGAACCTGCTGCAGGTTGCATTCCGCTCGCGCCTGAAGCTGTTCTATCGCCCGCAGGGGCTGGCTGGCACCGCCAACGATGCGCCCGCGCTGCTGCGTTGGAGCCGCACGGGCAACCGCCTGCGCGTGGAAAATCCGAGCCCGTTCCACGTCACCCTGGCCGAAGTGCGTGCGCTGGCAGGCACCCAGGATGCCGTGGTCGAGGAAGAGGGAAAAATGCTGGCACCTGGCCAGCAGCTGGAGTTCACCGTGCCGGCCACCACCGCGCAGGTGCGCTTCACCACAATCAATGATTTCGGCGGGCGCGTGGAGCGCACCGTCACCGTCGGAAGCGGGAGCTGATCGAACGGCTGCATGCAGGCAGCGCGCCCCCCCGTCATGGCTGCATCGCGGCCGTCGTCTAGGAATGTCAGTGTGATTGGAAACAGATTGACATTGTCGATTCAGCAGGCCGTGTGCCTGCTGGCTGCGGGTATCGCCTGCCCAGGATGGGCCGTGGCGGCGCCGGCCAACCTCGGCGAGCAGGCGCTGATGGCGCAGAGCGCTGCGGCAACCGCGCGCGTGCCGGAACAGGCCCAGTTCAATTCAAGTTTCCTTTCCGGGCAGGCCGGCAAGGTGGATCTGTCCTCCTTCGCCAACGGCAACCCGATGGTCGCCGGTACCTACCGCGTCGACATCTACGTCAATGGCGCCTGGCAGGGCCGCCGCGACCTGCAGTTCAAGGCTGACGCACAGGGCAAGGTGGACGCCTGCCTCGGCATGCCGCTGCTGGAGGAGTTTGGCGTGAACAGCGAAGCCGTGCTGGCCCAGCAGGATCCGGCACTGGCCATCGATGCCGCTGCCTGCGTGCCGGTGCAGCAGCGCATGGCCGATGCCTTCGGCGCCTACGACGGCGGCAACCTGCGCTACGACCTGAGCATTCCGCAGGTGTTCCTGCGCCGCCAGGCGCGTGGCTACGTCAGCCCGGCGCTGTGGGACCGCGGCATCAACGCCGGCTTCGTCGGCTACAGCTTCAACGCCATCAACAGCGATCTGCGCACCGAAGACGGTGGCCGCAACCAGAGTGCCTATCTCGGCCTCAACGCTGGCCTGAATCTGGGGGGCTGGCAGTTCCGCCATGATTCCAACCTGACCTGGAACAGCGGCGATGGCCGTCACTGGCAGAGCATCGCCACCTACGCCCAGCGCGGTATCCCGCAGGTGCGCGGCCTGCTGACCGTGGGCGATGCCTACACCAGTGGCGAACTGTTTGATTCGATCGGTTTCCGCGGCATCAGCCTGGTCACCGATGATCGCATGCTGCCTGATTCGCTGCGTGGCTACGCACCGGTGGTGCGCGGCATCGCCGAGACCAACGCGCGCATCGAAGTGCGGCAGAACCAGCAGCTGATCTATTCCTCCACCGTATCGCCGGGCAGCTTCGTCATTGATGACCTGTACCCGACCGGCTACGGCGGCGACCTTGAAGTGCTGGTGATCGAGGCCGATGGCCGCCGCCGCGCGTTCAAGGTGCCGTTCGGCTCGGTGCCGCAGATGCTGCGCCAGGGCGTTTCGCGTTATGCGCTCACCGCCGGCCAGGTGCGCAGCGCGCAGCTGCTGGATGACCCATGGATGCTGCAGGGCACCTACCAGCGCGGCCTCAGCAACCGCTTCACCGTGTATGGCGGCAGCGCGCTGGGCAAGGGCTACGGCTCGGTGCTGTATGGCGTCGGCCTGGCCACGCCGCTGGGTGCCTTCGCCGTCGATGTCACCCACGCGCGGACGGAGTTCGATCACATGGCCGGCCGTTCCGGTGCCAGTGTGCGCCTGAGCTACGCCAACCTCATCAGTGAGACCAACACCAACTTCGCGCTGGCCGCGTACCGCTATTCCACCGGCGGCTTCTACAGCCAGCAGGATGCGTTGCTGGCGCGCGAGGACGACGCGCGCGGCATCGATCCCTCCCTGCGTGGGCGCCAGCGCAGCCAGTTCCAGCTGACCCTGAACCAGCCGCTGGGGGAACATGGGGGCGCGCTGTACCTCACCGGTGCGATGCGCGACTTCTATGATCGCCCCGGCACCAGCAAGCAGTACCAGCTGGGCTACAACAACGCCTGGCGCTCGCTGAACTACGGCATCTCCGCCGTGCGGACCGAGCAGGGCGACGGCGGCACGGCCGACACCCAGTACCTGTTGTCGCTCAGTGTTCCGCTGGGACGCCGCAGCGGCCAGCCGATGTCCTTCAGTGCCGACGTCGGCGTGCGCGACCGCAGCGGCTACGACAACAGCCGCATCGGCATGACCGGCGCGGCCGGCGCGGATGGCAACTTCACCTACGGCGCAGCGTTCTCGGACAGCCGCAACGGCGCATCCACCGCCACTGCCAACGCCGAGTACCGCAGCCGCTATGCATCGCTCAGTGGCTCCTACGGCCAGTCCAGCGATTTCCGCCAGGCATCGGTGGGCGCCAACGGCAGCCTGGTGGTCCACGCCGGCGGCGTTACCTTCACCCCGCAGCGTGGCGACACCATGGTGCTGGTCGAGGCCAAGGGCGCGCGCGACGCACGCGTCACCAACGCACCGGGCCTGCGCATCGACGGTCGTGGCTACGCGGTGGTGCCCTATGTTTCGCCGTACCGCCTCAATACGGTCACCCTCGACCCGCAGGGCATGTCGCAGGACGTGGAGCTGGACGGCAGCAGCCAGTCGATCGCGCCGTATGCCGGTGCCATCAGCTACCTGCGCTTCGATACGCGCCAGGGCCGTGCGCTGCTCATCCAGGTCCGCAATGCCGATGGCAGCACGCTGCCGTTCGGCTCGCAGGTGAAGGACGAGCAGGGCCAGCCGGTGGGCATGGTCGGGCAGGGTGGCCGCGTCTATGTGCGCAGCGAGCACGACCGCGGCCAGCTGCAGGTCGAGTGGGGCGTTGCCGCCGACCAGCGCTGTACCCTTGAATACACGGTGCCTGCGGGCACCACGGCCGGCCCTGCCGGATTGATTGCCGTGGAGGCAGCATGCCGATGAAGACGTTCCGCCGGGGCACCCTGGCGATGGGCCTGCTGGCCGCGGGCATGGGCCTGGGGTTGTCGGGGCAGGCGCTGGCGTCGTGTTCGATCAATACGCGCAACTTCGTCGTCCAGGACGTGCAGATGGACATGGGCCAGGTCGTGATCCTGCCGAGCACACCCGTCGGCGGCGTGATCAAGCAGCTCAGCGTGCCGATCACGCAGAAGAACAGCATCGTCAGCTGCGACTGGCGTGGGGGCACCGCAGTTGGTGCCTTCATCAACGCGGCGCAGCGCCAGGCCGTGTCGGGCTTCCAGAATGTCTACCGTACGGGTGTCGATGGGGTGGGCATCCGCCTGTATCGAGACTCCGGCTCGATCCAGACCTACTACCCGCACACCATCTACCTCAGCCCGTACACCATCGGTTCGCTGAACGGGGGCTTCTTCCGGATCGAGCTGATCAAGACCGCCGCACAGACGGGGTCCGGCACGATCGCTCCCAATGGGCCGTTCACCACGTACTACCTGGATGGCGATGGCCCTTCGGATCCGGTGCTGACGTCCAGCTTCCGCGGCATCGGCACCACCGTCGTCAGCCCCACCTGTGAAGTAGACGCGGGCAGCCGCAACATCGTGGTGGATTTCGGCAACGTGCCGAACTCATCCTTCACTGGCGTGGGTTCGCGTGCCGTGGATCGTGATTTCAACATCACCCTGCGCTGCCAGGGCAGCAACGTGGCGCAGTACCAGAGCACCATCGGCATCCAGCTCGATGCGACGTCGGCCAGTGGCAACCAGCCCGGCACGCTGGCCATCACCAGCGGCAGCAACAGCGCCACCCGCATCGGCATCCAGATCGTGCGCCGCAACGGCAGCAGCGAGCAGAACATCACCTTCGGCGACAGCCTGATGCTGGGTGACACGGTCACCGGCACCTCGTCGATGAGCCTGCCGCTGCGCGCGCGCTACATCCAGACCCAGGCCGGTACGGTGGGAGCAGGCGAGGCCAACGGCACCGCGACGTTCACGATCACGTACAACTGACCTGCCGCCGGCACCGCGCATGTTCCGGTAGCGCCGGGCCATGCCCGGCGAGCGCGCAGCGCGGTCGCCTTATTCCAGCGCGTAACGCAGCACGAACAGCGTCGCCACCAGCCATACCGCCGGGTGCACCTCGCGCCAGCGGCCGGTTCCGGCCTTCAGCGCGGCGTAGGCGATGAAGCCGAAGGCCAGGCCATTGGCGATGGAATAGGTGAACGGCATCGCCAGCGCACATAGCGCCGCCGGCACCGATTCGGTCAGGTCGCTCCAGTCCACTTCCACCAGTTCGCGCAGCATCAGGCCGGCCACGAACAGCAGCGCCGGCGAGGTGGCATAGGCAGGCACCATCGCTGCCAGCGGCGAGAACAGCAGCGCGGCCAGAAACAGCGCCGACACCACCAGTGCGGTCAGCCCGGTACGGCCGCCCACCTGCACGCCCGAGGCGCTTTCGGCGAAGGCGGTGGTGCTGCTGGTGCCCAGCAGCGAACCGGCCACGATCGCGGTGCTGTCGGCCAGCAGCGCACGGCCGAAGCGCTTCTGCGCGCCCGGCAGTTTCAGCAGGCCGGCACGACCGACCACGCCGTACAGCGTGCCGGTGGCATCGAACACTTCCACCAGCACGAACACCAGCACCACCTGCAGCAGCACCGCGATCGGCGCACCGCCGTCGTGGTGCAGCAGGCCGGGCAGGTCCAGCTGCAGGAAGGTCGGCGACAGGCTCGGCGGCAGCGAGACCAGGCCGTGGTACTGCACGTCACCCAGCGCCCAGCCGGCGCCGGTGACGGCGAGGATGCCGATCAGGATCGCACCGCGCACGCGGCGTGCTTCCAGCACCGCGATCAGCAGGAAGCCACCGAGCGCCAGCAACGGCGGTGCCGTGTTCAGCGGGCCCAGCGCCACCAAGGTGTCTTCGTTGCCGACGATCACCCCGGATTTCTGCAGCGCGATGATCGCCAGGAAGAGGCCGATGCCAGCCACGATGGCCGAGCGCAGCGACGACGGAATGCCGGCCACCAGCCACGCGCGCACGCCGGTCAGCGACAGCACCAGGAACACCAGGCCGGAAATGAACACCGCGCCCAGTGCCTGCTGCCACGGCAGGCCGGCCGCGCCGACCACGGTGAAGGCGAAGAACGCGTTCAGGCCCATGCCCGGCGCCATGCCCACCGGGAAATTGGCTGCCAGAGCCATCACTGCCGAACCCAGCGCCGCGGCCAGGCAGGTGGCGACGAACACGGCGCCGGCATCCATGCCCGTGGTGCCCAGGATTTCCGGGTTGACGAAGACGATGTAGGACATCGTCAGGAAGGTGGTGACACCGGCCAGCAGCTCGGTGCGCACGGTGGTGCCGTGCTGCTGCAGCTGGAACAGGCGTTCGAACAGGGACATGGGGAAATCTCAAACCGTTGGTGGTGGGTACCGACCGTTGGTCGGTACGCCTTCCGTCACCACCAACGGTGGTGACCTACCAGAATGCAGAACGGCCGCGCAGAGCGCGGCCGTTCTTCCTTTCTTATTTCAGCGCCTTGAAGCGCAGGCGCTTCGGCGCGGCGTCGTCGCCCATGCGGCGGCGCTTGTCTTCTTCGTACTCGCGGTAGTTGCCCTGGAAGAACTCCACGTGCGAATCGCCTTCGAACGCCAGGATGTGGGTCGCGATGCGATCCAGGAACCAGCGGTCATGCGAAATGACGAAGGTGTTGCCCGGGAACTCCAGCAGCGCATCTTCCAGCGCACGCAGGGTTTCGATGTCCAGATCGTTGGACGGTTCGTCGAGCAGCAGCACGTTGCCACCCTGCAGCAGGGTCTTGGCCATGTGCAGGCGGCCACGCTCACCACCGGACAGCGAACCGACCATCTTCTGCTGGTCCTGGCCCTTGAAGTTGAAGCGGCCGATGTAGGCGCGCGACTGGATCTCGATGCCGTTGATGTTGAGGATGTCCAGGCCGCCCGCGATTTCCTGGAAGACGTTGTGGTTGCCTTCCAGCGCGTCGCGGCTCTGGTCCACGTAGGACAGCTTCACGGTCGGGCCGACCACGATCTCGCCGGTATCCGGCTTTTCCTGCCCGGTGATCATCTTGAACAGGGTCGACTTACCGGCACCGTTCGGGCCGATGATGCCGACGATGGCGCCGGCCGGCACCAGGAAGCTCAGGTTGTCGAACAGCAGGCGGTCGCCGAACTTCTTCGAGACGTTCTTGAACTCCATCACCGCGTTGCCCAGGCGCTCGCCCGGCGGGATGAAGATTTCATTGGTCTCGTTGCGCTTCTGGTAATCGACCGACTGCAGCTCTTCCAGGCGGGCCAGACGGGCCTTGCCCTTCGTGCGGCCACCCTTGGCGTTCTGGCGCGACCACTCCAGTTCCTTCTGGATCGCCTTCTGGCGGGCCTTTTCCTGGTTGTCTTCCTGCTTCAGGCGCTCATCCTTCTGGGTCAGCCAGTCGGTGTAGTTGCCCTTCCACGGAATGCCGCGGCCGCGGTCCAGTTCCAGGATCCACTCGGCGGCGTTGTCCAGGAAGTAGCGGTCATGGGTGACCGCCACGACGGTGCCGGTGTAGCGCGCGAGGAACTGTTCCAGCCATTCCACCGACTCGGCGTCGAGGTGGTTGGTCGGTTCGTCGAGCAGCAGCATGTCCGGCTTCTGCAGCAGCAGGCGGCACAGCGCCACGCGGCGCTTTTCACCACCGGACAGCTTGCCGACCACCGCATCCCACGGCGGCAGGCGCAGCGCATCGGCGGCCACGTCCAGCTGGTTTTCCAGGGTGTGCGCATCGCCGGCGGCCAGGATCGCCTCCAGGCGCTCCTGTTCCTTGGCCAGCGCGTCGAAGTCGGCGCCTTCCTCGGCATAGGCCGTGTAGACCGCGTCCAGCGCAGCCTGTGCCTGCAGCACTTCGCCCACGCCTTCTTCCACCGCTTCACGCACGGTCTTGGTCGGGTCCAGTTCCGGTTCCTGTGCCAGGTAGCCGACCTTGATGCCGGCCTGCGGGCGGGCTTCGCCCTCGAAATCGGTGTCCACGCCGGCCATGATCTTCAGCACGGTGGACTTGCCGGCGCCGTTCAGACCCAGCAGGCCGATCTTCGCGCCCGGGAAAAAGGACAGCGAGATGTCCTTGATGATCTGCCGCTTGGGCGGGACCACCTTGGACACGCGGTTCATGGTGTAGATGTATTGCGAGGACATGAGGTCTCCGTAGGGGCGCGGCCCTGCACCCGTCCGTCAGCGGGAAGATCCCGGACGACAGCGGGCACAGACTGAATGGAATACCGCCAATTATAGCCGGAACCGGTTCGCGGCCGCGCCTGCCGGGCCCCCGTGGGGCTGGCCGAAGCCTGAATACCGAGTGGAACGCGTCAGCGGGAAGCGTTTCCAGCCGGAAACGGTTCAGATCGGTTGCGCAATATGGACATCACCATCCACTTCTACAGAGGTCTGTCATGCGCATCACCCTTATCGTGGCCGGGGCCATGGCCTCTGTGTTGGCGCTGGGCGCCGTCACCCCGGCCTTTGCCGACAACGACCACCGTGACCGCCGCGAGTGGCGTGAGGACCGCCGCGACGATCGCCGCGAGTACCGCCATGACGTCCGCGAGGCACGCCGCGACTACGAACGCGACCGCCGCGATGCGCGCCGTGACTGGCGCCGCGACCATGACCGCCGCTACTACCATCCGGCACCGCCGCCGCCGCGCGTGGTCTACCGCCCCGGCTATCGCCCGGGCCCGGGCTACGGCTGGCAGATCGGCCACCGCTACCGCGATTACTACCGCGGCCCGGTCTACGTGGTGAACGACTACCCGCGCTACCACCTGCGTCGCCCGCCGTACGGCCACCAGTGGATCCGGGATGATCGCGGCAATATGCTGCTGGTGGCCATCGCCACCGGCGTCATCGCCCAGTACGTGCTCAGCCGCTGAGTCTGTTGCTGACGGGGTCGGATCCCTTTCCACAGGAAAGGGCTCTGACCCCATCCAGGCAACGGGGTCGCTGACGGGGTCGGATCCCTTTCCGCAGGAAACGGCTCTGACCCCAGAGCCCACCGGCAAAACCATACGGGGCCGGATCTCCTCCACGGGGATCCGGCCCCGTCCCTTTCGGCCCCGGCAGGCCGCCACGGGGCTACAATCAGGGGCTGTGCCGTACCCCCTTTTCCCTGCCTGCCGGAGTAACCGATGTTCCCGCGTGACGTCCGCATCGAAACCTACGATCCCGAACTGGCCAAGGCCATCGCCGCCGAAACCCAGCGTCAGGAAGACCACGTCGAGCTGATCGCCAGCGAGAACTACACCAGCCCGGCCGTGATGGAGGCCCAGGGCAGCCAGCTGACCAACAAGTACGCCGAAGGCTACCCGGGCAAGCGCTACTACGGTGGCTGCGAATACGTGGACATCGCCGAGCAGCTGGCGATCGATCGCCTCAAGCAGCTGTTCGGCGCGGACTACGCCAACGTGCAGCCGCACAGCGGTTCGCAGGCCAATCAGGCTGTGTACTTCGCCCTGCTGCAGCCGGGTGACACCATCCTCGGCATGAGCCTGGCCCACGGCGGCCACCTCACCCACGGTGCCAAGGTCAACGCCTCGGGCAAGCTGTTCAACGCCGTGCAGTACGGCGTCAACGACCAGGGCCTGATCGATTATGACGAAGTCGAGCGCCTGGCCCTGGAGCACAAGCCGAAGATGGTCGTGGCTGGTTTCTCGGCCTATTCGCAGGTGATCGACTGGGCGCGCTTCCGCGCCATCGCCGACAAGGTCGGTGCCTACCTGTTCGTCGACATGGCCCACGTGGCCGGCCTGGTCGCCGCTGGCGTCTACCCGAACCCGCTGGAACATGCCCACGTGGTCACCTCGACCACCCACAAGACCCTGCGCGGCCCGCGCGGCGGCATCATCGTCGCCAAGGGTGCCGACGAAGACCTGGTCAAGAAGCTGCAGTCGGTGGTGTTCCCGGGCATCCAGGGCGGCCCGCTGATGCACGTCATCGCCGCCAAGGCCGTGGCCTTCAAGGAAGCGCTGGAGCCGGGCTTCACCGCCTACCAGCAGCAGGTGGTGAAGAACGCCCAGGCGATGGCCAACACGCTCATCGCGCGTGGCTACAAGATCGTCTCCGGCGGCACCCAGAACCACCTGATGCTGGTCGACATGATCGGCAAGGACGTGTCCGGCAAGGACGCGGAAGCCGCGCTGGGCAAGGCCCACATCACCGTCAACAAGAACTCGGTGCCGAACGACCCGCGTTCGCCGTTCGTGACCTCGGGCCTGCGCCTGGGCACCCCGGCCGTGACCACCCGTGGTTACGTCGAACAGGACTGCGTGGACCTGGCCAACTGGATCGCCGACGTGCTCGACGCCCCGGCCGATGACGCCGTCATCGCCCGCGTGCGCGACGCCGTCAGCGCGCAGTGCCGCAAGTACCCGGTCTACGGTTGATCGATCCTGGGGTCGGAGCCCTTTCCTGACGGGAAGGGATCCGACCCCGGGCATCCGGATCGAAGCAGGGGTCGGATCCCTTTTCGCAGAAAAGGGCTCTGACCCCGGCACCCAGGAAGCAACGCACATGCGAAGCAGGGGTCGGATCCCTTTTCGCAGAAAAGGGCTCTGACCCCAGCACCCAGGAAGCAACGCACATGGATGAGCGCCTGCACAAACGCCTGCAGCTCGCACTGGCCCTGTTGTTCGGCCTGCCCGGCCTGCTGCTGGGCGGCATCGTGGCCCTGGTCGGCGTGTACGCCGGCCTGATGCAGGAGACCCGCCTGCTGAGCCGGCTGCTGCTGGTCTGCTGGGGCGCGGCCGGGGCCCTTGGCATTGTCGCCTGGGTACGCATCGGCGCCGATTTCCTGCTGCAGGGCCGATCGGGCCTGCAGGCCATGGGCCGGGTCTGGTGGGGCCTGCTGCTGCTCGGCGCCTTCACGGTCATTCCCGCCGTCGTGCTGGGCGTGGTGGTCGGGCTGACCGAACGCGCGGAGGGCTTCGGCCTGCTGCTGTACGACCCGCCGCTGCTGCTGCCGGCTGCGCATCTGGCGTGGCTGCGCTGGCAGCAACCCCTTGCCGCACAAGGCTGAGCGCCGCCCGGATTTGCTGCAAAAGTCCTTCTCAGGTACCTTTGCGACGCTGTCATGACGATGACAGATTGGTATTCCCCCTGAGCCAGGCGTTCCATGTATTGCCCCTTCTGCCAGCATGCCGATACACGGGTCATCGATTCGCGCGTCTCCGAAGACGGCGCGACGATCCGCCGTCGGCGTGAGTGCGAGGCCTGCAACGAACGTTTCAGCACCCTGGAAACGGTCGAGCTGAAACTGCCGGCCATCGTCAAGAGTGATGGCACCCGCGAAGCCTTCGACCAGCGCAAGGTGCGCGCCGGCTTCGACCGCGCGCTGCAGAAGCGCGCCGTGCCGGAAGAGAAGATCGAAGCGGCGGTACGCGCCGTGGTCCACCAGCTGCGCATCAGCGGCGAACGCGAAGTGCCCTCGATCAGGGTCGGCGAGTTCGTGATGAACGAACTGCGCAAGCTCGACCACGTTGGCTACGTGCGCTTCGCCTCGGTCTACCGCAGCTTCGAGGACGTGGCTGATTTCCGCGAGGAGATCGAGAAGCTGGAGCGCGACCTGCCGTCCAGCACCGAACAGCTGCAGCTGCTGGGCGATGTCATCGCCCTGACCAAGAAAAAGAAGGGCTGACGCCCGGGTGGGTGGTGGGTGCCAACCGTTGGTTGGCACCGATGGGCCGTCCATTGGTGGGTGCCAACCGTTGGTTGGCACGATGGCATGCATCCACACCAGCGGCGTTACCATGGCCGCATGACCACGCCGTTCACCGTCCTCGACCACCTGCACATGGCCAACGCACTGCGTCTGGCCGAGCGCGCCGCCTACACCACCCGCCCCAATCCCATGGTTGGCTGCGTGATCGCCCATGGCGAGCGCGTGGTCGGGCAGGGCTGGCACCAGCGTGCCGGCGGCCCGCATGCCGAGGTCTTCGCCCTGCGCGAGGCCGGCAGCGAGGCACGCGGTGCCACCGCCTACGTTACCCTGGAACCCTGCGCGCATTTCGGCCGCACGCCACCGTGCGCGCTGGCGCTGATCGAAGCCGGTGTGTCGCGCGTGGTCGCGGCGCTGCGCGATCCCTTCCCGAAGGTCGATGGCGGTGGTTTCGACTTGTTGCGCGAAGCAGGCATCGAAGTGTGCGAGGGCCTGATGGTGACGCAGGCGCGCGAGCTCAACAAGGGCTTCCTGTCGCGCGTGGAGCGCAACCGCCCGTGGCTGCGGGTGAAGCTGGCGGCCAGCCTGGATGGGCGCACGGCGATGGCCGATGGCAGCTCGAAGTGGATCACCGGCGCGGCGGCGCGCGAAGACGTGCAGCACTGGCGCGCGCGTGCCGGCGCGATCCTTACCGGTGCCGACACCGTGCTGGCCGACGACCCGATGCTGACCGTGCGCCTGGCCTACACCGAGGTGATGCCGCCGCTGCGCGTGGTACTGGATTCACGCCTGCGCTCGCTGGAATGCAGCCGCGTGCGCGAGGGTGGGGCGCCGACCTTGTACGTGCACGATGCCGCGGTCAGTGCGCCGGATGCGGCCGATGCCGAATTCGACAGCGTGCCGAGCATCGATGGACGCCTGGATCTGGGCGCGGTGCTGGCACTGCTGGCCGAGCGTGGCATCAATGAAGTGCACACCGAAGCCGGTGCCACCCTGGCCGGCGCGCTGCTGCGTGGCGGCTGGGTGGATGAGCTGCTGCTGTACCAGGCACCGACGCTGCTGGGGGATACCGGCCGCCCGCTGCTGGCTGGCCTCGGTATTGAAACGATGGACCAGCAACGCCGCCTGCGCGTGGTCGATCAGCGCCAGGTGGGGGACGATCTGCGGGTGCTGCTGCGCGCGTGATGCGGTGAAAGCCATCCACGCATGGCGTGGATCTACTGTGCTCTGGATGCGGTGAAAGCCATCCACGCATGGCGTGGATCTCCCGTGCTCTGGTAGACGCCAACCTTGGTTGGCGCCGTGGCCTGCTTGCCGTTACTGCCTTACGCGCACTCATCGGTCCACATCATCTGCGCGATCGGGCGCAGGGCCTTGCACTCCTGCGTCATCTCGTCGGCCGACTTCACCTGCGCCTTGGCCTTCAGCTCGTCGGCCATCGCGTCCACGCCGCTGATCTGCTCCGGTGCGATCTTCGCCACGCAACTGCGGTGCTGCTGCAGCAGCAGG
Organism: Stenotrophomonas sp. STEN087; assembly: GCF_056759115.1. Lineage (NCBI taxonomy): Bacteria > Pseudomonadati > Pseudomonadota > Gammaproteobacteria > Lysobacterales > Lysobacteraceae > Stenotrophomonas > Stenotrophomonas sp. STEN087. The sequence continues at coordinate 24,939 of NZ_JBRRCR010000054.1, forward strand.
TCGCAGCCGGGCACGCCGGTCACCTTCGGTGCGCTGGCCGCTTCGGCATCTTCCATCCACACCTGGAACGGCGCGATGGCTTCCAGCACCGGGGTGACCAGCTCATCGAAACTGCCACTGAACCAGTACGCCTGCTCGGCGCCGGAGTACAGCTTCTGGCTGCCCTTCACCGTGCGCTGCGTGCCGCTCTTCAGCGCCTGCGTGTAGGCCTCGATGAAGCGCGTGCGGCTGGCCGGGTCTTCACTGGTCATGCTGTCGGCGAACAGCGGGCGCACGCTGGCCAGGTCCACTACCTTGCAGGTGAAATCGACCGTGGCGATCTTCTGGTCGTCCACGTACTCGTTGTCTTCGATGCTGCTGCCGGTGGCGCGGCAGGTCGATGCCTTCAGCACCTTGGCGTACAGCGCTTCGGTCGCGGCCGCATCGGGCGTGCCGCCGACGCTGGCCTGCAGCGCCATCCACGGTTCGGCCAGCGCCTTGGCCAGTGCGCCCGGCGTGGGCGTCACCGCGTCCTTGCCATCGTGCGCGCTGCGCATGGCGTCGTTGAGCGTGCGTGCGGCAGCGGCATCGTCTTCAATCAGCACGCGCGCGTACAGGTCCAGCGTCTGTTCCGGCGTCAGTGCCGTCGCGGCGGTGGCGAACACGGGGGCGCACAGCAGGGCGCTGGCGAGCAGGGTGCGAAGGGGAGTCTTCATGACGGTGTTCCGTTTCCAGTGGGGTAGTGCAGAGGCGCGAAAGCCTAGCGCATTTGCACGCACGTTCGATGGCAGTCACTGCGCGCGCCCATAAAAAAACGGGCCCCTTGCGGAGCCCGTTCGATTACACGACGAGGATCGAGCAATCAGAAGCTGGCGCGGACGCCGGCCGAGAACTGGGTGACGTCGCGGTAGCCGGAGACCTCGCCCACCAGACCCCAGGTCTTGGTGAAGTTGACCTGGCCACCAAGGGTGCCGACCCAGGTGCCTTCGAAATTGTTGCCGCCATCCATGTAACCGGCCTTGATCCAGGCTTCGGTCATGCGCGAGGGCTTGCCACGCAGGCCCATGGTGGCGCGCACCAGGTTGGTGTGGTCCTTGAAGGTTTCATCAGCGAAACCGTCCAGGCGGTCGGTGACCTTGGCCTGCTGACGCACCCAGGCGATATCGGCGGTGTAGTCGACGCGGTCGCTGAAGGGCATGTGGTAGCCGATGCCCAGCTCCGGCTGGTTCAGTTCCAGCTTCACCGAGCCATCGGTGAAGTGGTAGGTCTTGCTGCCGTAGTTCCAGCCACCGAACACGTGCACCTGCTCGGCAAGGGCCACCGAACCGCGCAAGTAGCCGCCGTCCAGCTTGGGATCGTTGAGGCTGTCGTCGCTGACCTTGGCTTGGGTCCAGCCACCTTCGACGTAGGTGTAGCTCAGGGCATCGGCCGAGGCCGAGAACGGTGCGGCGGCCAGCAGTGCGGCCACGATCAGGATCTTGCGCATGGATTTTCCTGTGAATTGCAGTCCATTGGCGGCCCACCCTGTTGGCAGTCCGTGGCGACCTCATGTCGTCCGAGGCTTGAGTTTAATGAAACTTTTACAGATTACGAGCGACTTACGTCACAGCTGGCGGTCGGTTCAGCTGGGGGTCGGATCCGTGCAGGGTCGGATACCATTACTGCGGGAACGGATACGACCCCCTTCAGTACACGCTGGTACACATGGCGCCCCCGTTCGCCCGTACACAAAACTATTAACGGCGGGGGGAGATTACCCCCC
>NZ_JBRRCR010000055.1:0-26380 GCF_056759115.1 Stenotrophomonas sp. STEN087
GGGCCCGTCGCCCTCCCCCTCAGGCGCCCCCCCCCCCCCCGCCCCCCCCCCCCCCCCCCCCCCGCCCCCCCCCCCCCTACTCTACAGAAGGCATAAAAAAACGCCGGAAGCTTTCGCTTCCGGCGTTTCTGGCTACCAAACGGTAGCAGACGGATTAGACCGCCTGCACCTGGTCAGCCTGCATACCCTTCTGGCCCTGGACGGCGATGAAGGTAACCTTCTGGCCTTCCTGCAGGGTCTTGAAGCCGGTGCCCTGGATGGCACGGAAGTGCACGAACAGGTCCGGGCCGCTTTCCGGGGTGATGAAGCCGAAGCCCTTGGCGTCGTTGAACCACTTGACGGTGCCGGTCTGACGATCAGACATTTGACTAACTCCTGAAACACATGTTGAAAAAATCGCAGCCACCGGGAATCGGGGCCGAGACTGAGTTGCAGGCGTTGGTAAAGCGGATCGATGAGCGGATCGTGAGATCAACTGCACCAGGCCACGATTCACGGTGACCCTAGCAAACACAGTGGGTCGAACGATACGCGTGTTTTGGGGAAAAAGCGATAGCCCTGACATTCATTCGCATCGCCTGCCCCGCTAGGCGTGGCAAGGCTTGGCACCGGATCGAGGCTAAACCCGAGTCCCCATTCAGGATTTTCCTACCCTACACTGGGTAGATGACTGAAGCTGAAACCCTAGCTGAACAGGGCCGACCGAGGATCTGGGTCGATGCAGACGCCTGCCCCGGCGTCATTCGCGACATCCTTTTCCGCGCCGCCGAGCGGGTCGGCCTGGAGCTGACCATGGTCGCCAACCAGTGGATCCGCACCCCACCCTCGCGCTGGCTGCGCTCCATCCAGGTGCCGCAGGGCCTGGACGTGGCCGACAGCGCCATCGTCGAACGGGTGGCCGCCGGCGACCTGGTGGTCACCCAGGACATCCCGCTGGCCGCGCTGGTGCTGGAAAAGAAGGCCGTCGCCCTGAACCCGCGCGGGCAGCTGTACACCGCCAACAACATGGCCGAGCGGCTGTCGATGCGCAATTTCATGGAAGAACTGCGCGGCGCAGGCGTCCAGACCGGCGGCCCGCCGCCGTTGGGCCAGCGCGACCGCCAGCTGTTCGCCGCCGAGCTGGACCGCTGGCTGGCCCGTGTGAAGCCGTGAGGCTGCAACCGCGCTGATCAGCGCCTTTCCGGCAGCTGCAACGCGCGCTCGCTGCTGAACGCCCGCCGCTCCCCGCTCAGCGGATCCTGGAACGCCAGGGCCCGCGCCAGCAGCTGCAACGGCGGCGCCTGCAACGGATCGGCCGCCGGCCGCAGCTGCGGGTACAGGTCATCGCCAAGGATCGGCGCGCCCAAGGCCGCCATATGCACCCGCAGCTGGTGCTTGCGCCCGGTTTCCGGCTGCAGCCGGTACTGCCAGACCGCGCCGTCAGCCGCGATCACCTCAACAGTGGTGCGCGCGTTTACCTCGCCCGGCACTTCGGCCATGCGGAAGAACGGCTCGCCGGCCACGATCCGGCTCAGCCGCTGCAACGGAAACACCAGGCCCGGCAGCGCCGGCGCCCGCGCTTCGTAGGTCTTGTCGATGCGCCGCTCGCGGAACAGGCGCTGGTAGGCGTCGCGCGAATCCGGCTGCTGCGAGAACAGCACCAGCCCGGCGGTGAGCCGGTCCAGTCGGTGCAGCGGCACCAGGTCGGCATTGCCGGTCTGCGCCACCAGGCGCGCCAGCAGCGTCTCGCGCACGTAGCCGCCCGCCGGGGTCACCGGCAGGTAATGCGGTTTGTCGGCCACCAGCAGGTGCTCATCCTGGTAGAGGATGCGTTCGATGAACGGAATGGACGGTTCATCGCTGACCTCACGGAAATAGAGGATCTCCAGCCCGACCTGCCAGGGCTGGTCCGCCGCAAGCGCCCTGCCCTGCACGTCCTGCACGCGGCCGCGGGCGAAACGGTCCTGCCACTGCGCGCGGTCGATGCGCGGGAAACGCGCGCACAGCCCGTCGAGCAGGTTCGACCAGTCCCCTGGCGGCAGCTGCAGGCGGCTGGGCAGCGTCGTCATATGCGGTCCATCAGCGGTAAGACAGCAAGGGTGCCACCGTTGACGCCCGGCAGACACCCCGACCACGGACACCCTTCGGGCAAACCTCTATCATGGTCGTCTTTAGTGCACGGATTCCCCATGGCCCTCACCGCCACCATCCGCAAGGCCGAGCTGCAGATCAGCGACATGGATCGCGGCTACTACGCGACCCACAACCTGACTCTGGCCCAGCACCCGTCGGAAACCGACGAGCGCCTGATGGTGCGCCTGCTCGCCTTCGCCCTCAACGCCGACGATCGCCTGGAGTTCGGCCGCGGCCTGAGCACCGACGACGAGCCGGACCTGTGGAACCACGATTACACCGGCGACATCCTGCAGTGGATCGACCTCGGCCATCCCGATGAGTCGCGCATCCGCAAGGCCTGCAGCCGCAGCCGGCAGGTGCAGGTGGTGAACTACGGCGGCAATGCCTCCGAAATCTGGTGGAACAAGCAGGGCAAGGCCCTGGCCCGCTTCGACAACCTGTCGGTGGTCGACCTCGACGGCGCCTTCGTCGAACAGTGGGGCCAGCAGATCCAGCGCGCCATGCGGTTCAGCGTGCTGATCCAGGATGGCGAAGTGCAGATCATCAACGACCAGATGCAGCTCGACATCATTCCGAACTGGCGCAAGCGCGCCAAGGCATGAGCACGATCCGCTGCGACGTGCTGGTCATCGGCGCCGGCGCGGCTGGCCTGATGACCGCGATCACCGCCGGCCAGCGCGGCCGCCACGTGCAGGTGATCGACCATGCCAACAAGGTCGGCAAGAAGATCCTGATGTCCGGTGGTGGCCGCTGCAACTTCACCAACACCGGCACCACCCCGGCCAACTTCGTCTCCGCCAATCCGCATTTCTGCAAGTCGGCCTTGGCGCGCTATTCGCCGTGGCACTTCATCGAGATGGTGGACAAGCACGGCATCGCCCATCACGAAAAAGAGCTGGGGCAGCTGTTCTGCGATATCTCGTCCAAGCAGATCGTGAAGATGCTGGTGGACGAGTGCCAGGCGGCGGGCGTGCAGATCCGCACCAACTGCAGCGTGCAGCGCATCGAACACGGCAGCGATGGCTTCCGCGTGCACACCAGCCAGGGGCTGTTCCACTGCGCCTCGCTGGTGGTGGCCACCGGCGGGCTGTCCATCCCGAGCATGGGCGCCACCGGCTTTGGTTATGAGCTGGCCCGCCAGTTCGGCCACCAGGTGCTGCCCACCCGCGCCGGCCTGGTGCCGCTGACCCTCAGTGGCACCCACCAGGAGCGGCTGGCCGACCTCAGCGGCGTCGCCCTGCCGGTCGAGGCGCGCTGCAACGGCAAAAGCTTCCAGAATTTCATGCTGCTGACCCATCGCGGCGTCAGCGGGCCGGCCATCCTGCAGATCTCCTCGTTCTGGCAACCCGGCGATGCACTGGAGCTGGACCTGCTGCCGGGCCAGGACGCGACCGAGTGGCTGCGGCAGATGAAGCGCGACCGCCCAGCGGCCGAACTGCGCACGGTGCTGGCCGAGGTGCTGCCCAAGCGCTTGGCCCAGCGCCTGTGCGAACACTGGCTGCCGGACCGCCCGGTGCGGCAGCTGGACGAGCCGGTGCTGCGCCAGGCCGGGCAGCTGCTGGGCGCCTTCCCGCTGGTGGCCAGCGGCACCGAGGGCTACCGCACCGCCGAGGTCACCCTGGGCGGCGTGGATACCGCCGAGGTGTCGTCGGCCACGATGGAATCCAAGCGCGTGCCCGGCCTGCATTTCGTCGGCGAAGTGCTCGACGTGACCGGTTGGCTGGGCGGCTACAACTTCCAGTGGGCCTGGGCCAGCGGCCATGCCGCGGGCAGCGTGGTGTGAACCGCATCGCCGTTCCAACGCTGCAAGGGGCGCGCGCATGGACGGACTGGCGCGCATCGTGTATCTAGATTTGCAGATTGGGGAGCAGTGCATGCAGAACGCGAACGACATCACCATCCGGCTGCTGATCGTCGATGACAGCGGCGAGAACGCCGAAGCCATCGTCAGCACCCTGCGCAACAGCGGCATCGCCGTGCGCCCGTGGCGGCCGCAGGATGCGGCCGAGCTGTCGCAGGTGCTGGCCAGCCAGGCCATCGACCTGGTGCTGGCCTCGCCGTCGCAGGGCATCCCGCTGCCACTGGTGGCCCAGCACATCGCCGCCAGCGGCAAGGACATCCCGCTGGTCCTGCTGGCCGATCGCATCGACGAGGACCAACTGGTCCAGGCCAGCAGCAACGGTGTCCGTGCCCTCGCCCTGCGCCAGCGCAACGACCACCTGCTGGCGGTGGTGCGCGACCAGTGGGTCGACCTGCAGGCGCGCCGTGGCCTGCGCCGCATCGAGGCGCAGATGCGCGAGACCGAGCGCCGCTGCGATGCCCTGATCGCCTCTTCGCGCGACCCCATCGCCTACGTTCACGAGGGCATGCACATCCGTGCCAACGATGCCTATCTGGACATGTTCGGCTATGAGGACTTCGACGATATCGAAGGCATCTCGCTGCTGGACATGGTCGCCGCCCAGCACGTGGACAGCTTCAAGCAGCTGCTGAAGTCGCTCAGCCGTGGCGAGGCGCCGCCGCCGCAGTACCAGCTGGACGCGCGCCACCAGGATGGCAGCGCGTTCCCGGCCACCATGGAATTCACCGCCGCCACCTACGAAGGCGAATCCTGCCTGCAGGTGGTGTTCCGCCGCCGCCTGGAACTGGACACCGAACTGGCCCGCGAGGTCGAAGACCTGCGCCAGCGCGACCAGGTCACCGGCCTGCTCAACCGCCCCACCTTCATGCTGCAGGTGGAAGATGCGGTGGCCCAGGCCGGGCGCAGCGAGGGCCAGTTCGGCCTGCTGCTGGTCGAACCAGACCACTACGCGCGCCTGATCCCCGATATCGGGCTGGACTCGGCCGACGCCCTGATCGGCGCGATGGCCGCGCTGCTGGCTGAAGTGGTGGGCGAAGACGCGCAGATGGCACGCTTCGGCGAACACAGCTTCGCGGTGCTGCAGTCCGGCCCCTACGCACAGACGCTGGCCATGGCCGAGCGCATCCGCGAAGCCTTTGCCGCACACGTATTCACCATCGGCGCGCGATCGGCCACGGTCACCGTCAGCCTTGGCGGCGTGCAGGTGGGCGAGAAGATCGCCAGCATCGGCCAGGTGCTGGCGCGTGCCAGCGAATGTGCGCAGGCTGCTGCCGCCCTCGGCAATACCACGCGTATCTTCGACCCGGCCGCGGTCGACCGCATCGAGGAAGAGCGCGTGCAGCGCTGGGTCGCGCGTATCCGCGAGGCGCTGGCCGGCGACGGATTCCAGCTGCACTACCAGCCGGTGCTGAACCTGCAGGGCGAGCCGCTGGAACTGTACGAGGCCTACCTGCGGCTGGAGCACAACGGCGAGCTGCTCAGCCCGACCGCCTTCCTCGGCATCGCCGAGGAGCACGGCCTGCTGGGCGACATCAACCGCTGGGTCGTCTCGCAGGCGATCAGCGTGCTGGGCGCGCGTGCGCGCGTCGGCCATGACACCCAGATCCTGGTCAAGGTCACCCCTGAGTCGTTCGACGACCCGAAGATGATCGCCACGCTGCGCCAGCAGCTGCAGGCACAGGGCGTGCCGGGCGAGCGGCTGTGGCTGCATGCGCCGGAGGTGAAGGTGTTCACCCACCTGCGTGCCGCGCAGCAGTTCCTCGCCGACGTCGCCCCGCTGGGTTGCCGGATCGGCCTGGAGCAGTTTGGTTCGGGGCTGGATTCGTTCCAGCTGCTGGCCCACTTCGAGCCGCAGTTCCTCAAGCTGGATCGCGGCTTCACCAGTGACCTGGCGGCGACCCGCGAGAACATCGACCGCATCAGCCAGATCACCGCGCGTGCGCAGGAAGCCGGCATCCGCACCATTGCCGAGTTCGTCAGCGATGCCAACTCGATGACCCTGCTGTTCAGCGCGGGCGTCGACTACGTGCAGGGCGATTTCGTCGGCCCGGCACTGCCGTCGATGAACTTCGATTTCGGCTGAATCCGCTGATGCCGGCCAGCGACTGGCACTATCACCGACCGCGGAGGTAGCGCCGGGTCATACCCGGCGAGCGCAGCGGCATCCACGGCATCCGCCGGGCATGGCCCGGCGCTACCGCCTATCGCGTCAGGTCAGATCGACCAGGTTGGCGATCTTCACGTCCGGGTTGACGTCGGCTTCGTAATCGACGCCTTCCACGCCGAACCCGAACAGGCGCAGGAAATCGGCCTTGTAGCCGGCCAGGTCGCTGATCTCGTACAGGTTCTCGTTGGTCACCTGCGGCCACAGCTCCAGCACCTTGCCCTGCACTTCCGGGGCCATTTCCTTGTAGTCGGCGCGCAGGCGGCCTTCCTCGTCCACCAGGGCGACGGTACGGCCCTGGCCATCGACCAGGTCGTGGCGCAGGCGGTCGACGGCCACGCCGTCAGCCTTGCCGCCGTAGAGGATGTCGTACAGCACGTCGAGCTGCTCGATGCAGCCTTCGTGGGTGCCCTGCGCCTTCATCACCTTGAACAGCAGCGACAGGTACAGCGGCATGGTCGGGATGGCCGAGCTGGCCTGGGTGACCACCGCCTTCAGCACCGACACGCGGGCGTCGCCGCCGATCTTCGCCAGCGATGCGCGCAGGCCCAGCACCTTGTCGTCGAGGTCCTTCTTGGCTGCGCCGATCGAACCGTTCCAGTAGATCGCCTGGGTGATTTCTTCGCCCACGTAGGTGAAGGCGGTGGTGGTGCAGCCGTTGGCCAGCACGCCGGCCTCGGACAGCGCATCGATCCACATCTGCCAGTCTTCGCCGCCCATCACCGCGACGGTGCCGGCGATCTCCTCGGCCGTGGCCGGCTGCAGATGGGTCTCGGTCAGCACTTCCTTGTCGGTATCCAGGCCGCGCAGGACGATCGGCTCGCCGATCGGCTTCAGCGTCGAGCTGATGATCTCGCCGGTCTTCGGGTGCTTGCGGCGCGGCGCGGCCAGGCTGTAGACGACCTGGTCGACCTGGCCGAGGTCGGCCTTGATCATCTCGATGGTCTTGGCCTTCACTTCATCGGAGAAGGCATCGCCGTTGATGCTCCTGGCGTACAGGCCGGCTTCGTCGGCGTACTTGTGGAACGCGGCGGAGTTGTACCAGCCCGCGGTGCCCGGCTTGGTTTCGCTGCCCGGGCGCTCAAAGAAGATGCCCAGGGTCGCGGCGCCGCTGCCGAAGGCGGCAGTGATGCGCGCGGCCAGGCCGTAGCCGGTCGAGGCACCGATGACCAGCACGCGCTTGGGTCCGTTCTGGATCGGCGGGCGGGCGCGGATGTAGTCGATCTGCTGCTTGACCGCGGCCTCACAGCCGGTCGGGTGGGTGGTGACGCAGATGAAGCCGCGGACGCGCGGTTTGATGACCATGGATACCTCGGGTTGGCAGATGCGGCGCACGGGGCGCTCAGCAGGAATACGGGCGCGCGCAGGCGCGCGCGAACCGCAGGATCGTAGTGCGCGGGGGAAGATTGCACAACCGACGCTGGCGTAGGGTGGGGTTTTCTTTTTGCAGGGCTTGCAGCCCTGCACCTGCTTCAAGCGACAGCAACGTCAACTTCAGAAGCTGGCGTTCCGTGGGTTGGCGGGGTGGGTCCGGTTGAGGGGGACGCCGTGAACCCATCCATGGGGGCTTGGTCGCGCCATCCATGGCGCTCACACCCCCTCAACCGGACCCACCCCGCCTTCGACAGTTCTCCGCGATCTGTCAGAACGGCTTTCTGCTCTGGTGGGTGCCGACCGTTGGTCGGTACGGGGTCGGATATCGATATCCGACGGGAAAATCGTGTCGACCAAGATCGACACAGTAGAGCCACGCCATGCGTGGATGACTCATTCGATAGCTGACAGATGTGCCGACCAATGGTCGGCACCCACCACCAGCAGTTCCCAACAGCCGCGGGGAACCGGTCTGGGGCAAAGCCCCCTGAGTCAGGGGGCGGCCGCGAAGCGGCGGGGGTCTGGGAGCTGGTAAGTGGGGCCCACGGTTCGCACAGCGAAGCGTGGGAGCGACAGCGCGCATGCGATGACGCGTACCAGGGCTGCAAGCCCTGCCAACAAAAAACCCCGCTTGCGCGGGGTTCTCTGTGTGTTGCGTGCAGCGGGGGCTTACGGGCGACGGGCCAGGGCCTCGACGTCCTTCGCCTTCGGCAGCAGATCCTGCTTGGTCACGCGCAGCGCACCAATGGTCAGCATCGGCACCGCCACCAGGATCGAGGACAGCACCACGATCACCGCACCGATCATGTGCGTCTCGGCCAGGCCTTCCATCGAGCTGCCACCGTACAGGTACAGCGCCAGCGCCGACAGGAAGAACATCACCGCAGTGATCACCGTACGCGACAGCGTCTGGTTGATCGAACGGTTCAGCACCTCCATCGGCTCGGCGCGCAGGCTGCGGAAGTTCTCTCGCACGCGGTCGAACACCACGATGATGTCGTTGATCGCAAAGCCCATCACCGACAGCAGGCCGGCCAGCACGGTCAGGTCGAACTCACGGCCCAGCAGGGACACGTAAGCCACCGTCACGATCAGGTCGAACATCGCCACGATGCTGGCGGTGACCGCGAACTTCCATTCGAAGCGCACCGCGATGTAGATCAGGAAGCCGGCCAGCATGAAGATGGTGGCGTACAGACCATTCATCGCCAGGTCCTTGCCGATCTGCGGGCCAACGAACTCGTTGCGCAGCACGGTGGCCTGGTTGTCGGCGGTGGACAGCGCCTTGACCACCGCCGCAGCGGTGGCCTTGTCCTCGGCGGCGGCCGCACCGGTACCCGGGGCGTGCTCACCGTGCGGGGCCAGGCGGATCAGCAGGTCGGTGTTGCCACCGACGCTCTGCACCTGGGCGCCTTCAAAGCCATTGTCCTCGAGCTTGGTGCGGACCTGCTCGACGTCCACCGCGTGATCGAAGCGGGCTTCGATCAGGGTGCCGCCGGTGAAGTCCAGGGCGTAGTTGAAGCCCTTGAAGCCGATGATGCCGATCGATGCCAGGAACACGATGATCGTGACGACCATCGCGACATGGCGCCAGCGCATGAAGTCGATCTGGGTGTCGTTCGGGAGGATGTGCAGCGGAAAAATTTTCATGTGCGTGTCGTCCCGTCAGATGGCCACGTTCTGGAGCTTCTTGCGACGACCATAGATCAGCGTCGCCAGGGCGCGCGACACGGTGATCGCAGTGAACATCGAGGCGAAAATACCGATGATCATGGTCAGGGCGAAGCCCTTCAGCGGACCCGTGCCGAAGGCGAACAGGGCCACACCGACGATCAGGCCGGTCAGGTTGGCGTCGAGAATGGTGCCCGAAGCACGTTCGTAACCGGTCACGATCGCGGTCTTGCCCGGCACGCCGGCACGCAGCTCTTCACGGATACGCTCGTTGATCAGCACGTTGGCGTCCACCGACAGGCCGACCGACAACGCCAGGCCGGCGAAGCCAGGCAGGGTCATCGTCGCGCCGAACAGCGACATCACCGCCACCACGATCAGCAGGTTGAACAGCATCGCCAGCGAGGTGATCAGGCCGAACATGCGGTAGTAGATGGTGAAGAACACCAGGGTGAACAGGAACGCGTAGACCACCGCGGTGATACCGTTCTTGACGTTCTCCGCACCCAGGCTCGGGCCGACCACGCGCTCTTCGACGAAGTCCATCGGCGCGGCCAGCGAGCCGGACTTCAGCAGCTTGGCCAGGTCCTCGGCTTCCTTCTTCTGCAGACCGGTGGTCTGGAAGTTCTTGCCGAACACGCCGTTGATGTTGGCCACCGAGATCACTTCCTCGTTGACCTTGAAACCACGCACTTCCTGGCCGTCAACGACGGTCACGGTCGGCACGCGCTCGGTGTACACCACGGCCATCGGCTTGTTCACGTTGGCGCTGGTGAAGTCGAACATGCGCTGGCCGCCGACGTTGTTCAGCGTCACGCTGACCGCCGGGGCACCGCTGTTGGTGTCGGTCACCGCCTGTGCGCCGACCATCTGGTCGCCGGTGACGATCACGCGCTTGTTCAGCAGGATCGGGCCGCGGCCATCACGCTGCTGGTAGACCTTGGCTTCCGGCGGGATGCGACCGGAGGCGATCGCGTCCTGCGCATTGCCCTCGACCACCGCACGGTATTCCAGGGTGGCGGTGGCACCGATCATGCGCTTGGCTTCGGCGGTGTCCTGCACGCCCGGCAGCTGCACGACCACGCGGTCGGCACCCTGGCGCTGGATGATCGGCTCGGCCACGCCCAGCTGGTTCACGCGGTTGCGCAGGGTGTTGATGTTCTGCTCGATGGCGCCGTTGGCGATCTGCGAGATCTCGGTGTCCGGGATGGTCACCGTGATGCGGCTGCCACTGACGTCGTAACCCAGGGTCGGCTGCGACTTGACCAGCGCCGTGCGGGCATTTGCAGCGGCATCGTCACCGGCCGACGGGCTCAGGTTGGCCACGATGGTGTTGTCAGCGCGGCGTTCGACCGACTGGTACGGAATGCGCGCGTCACGCAGGGTGCTGCGCACGTCTTCGGTGTAGGCGTCCAGGCGCTTGTCCAGCGCGGCCTTCTGGTCGACCTGCAGCACGAAGTGCACGCCGCCCTGCAGGTCCAGGCCCAGCACCATCGGCTTGCCGCCCAGCTTGGCCAGCCAGTCCGGCACGGTCGAGGCCAGGTTCAGGGCCACCGTGTAGTTCTCGCCCACGGTGTCACGCAGCGCATCGCTGGCCGCGGACTGGGCCTTCAGGTCCGGCAGGCGGACGATCAGGCTTTCCCCTTCCTTCTCGGCGCCGATCGTGGTGACACCGGCCTTCTTCAGGTCGGCCAGCACGCGGTCGCGCAGCGCGTCGTCGACCGTGCCGCCACGGTTGGCGGTGATCTGGACGGCGGGGTCCTTCTGGTAGATGTTGGGCAGCGCGTACAGGGCACTGAGCGCCAGTACGATCAGGATGACGACGTACTTCCAGCGTGGAAATTCGAGCATTGCTTGGGTCCCGCGCGGCGCCATCCCCGGCGCCGCGGTTGTGCATCGGAAAGGGAGTGGCTTACTGGGCCGACTTCAGGGTACCGGCCGGCAGCACGTTGCCGACAGCGCCCTTCTGCACGCGGATGCGCACGTTGTCAGCCACTTCGATGGTGATGAAGTTGTCGCCGATGTCGGTGACCACGCCGGCGATGCCGCCGTTGGTCAGCACTTCGTCACCACGCTTGATCTTCTCCAGCATGGCCTTGTGCTCCTTCTGCCGCTTCATCTGCGGGCGGATCATCAGGAAGTACATGATGGCGATCAGGATGATCGGGAACAGCAGCGTGGTCAGGCCCATGCCCTGCGGTTGGCCGCCGGCGGCCTGGGCGTGGGCGGCGGGAATCAGGAAAGCAAGCAGGTTCATCGTTGGTCCTTTGGTTGGGCGGCGCTCAGGCCCGTCTGACGGGCGCAGGGTGTCGACCGCGGATCTGGGTCAGCCTTGAAGTATGCCACGGCCCCGGACGTTCGTCCTTGGGCCGTTCGGCAGGGGTGCGGCGGTGTTACAGGGGCGGCGCAACCGCCCCGCGTGCTGCGTAGAAGGACTCGCGGAAGGCCTGGAAGGTTCCCGCCTCGATGGCCGCGCGGATGTCGGCCATCAGTTTCTCGTAGTAGAACAGGTTGTGCAGGGTGCCCAGCATCGGCGCCAGCATCTCGTTGCAGCGGTCCAGGTGGCGCAGGTACGAGCGGGTGTAGCCGCCGCTGCAGGCCACGCAGCCACAGCCCGGCTCGATCGGGTCCATGTCGCGCGCATACTGCGAGTTGCGGATGCGTACGGTGCCGAACGAGGTGAAATAGTGGCCGTTGCGGGCATTGCGGGTCGGCATCACGCAATCGAACATGTCCACGCCACGGGCCACGCCCTCGACCAGGTCTTCCGGCCGGCCCACGCCCATCAGGTAGCGTGGGCGGTCGCCCGGCAGCTCCGGGTCCAGGTGGTCGAGCATGGCGTTGCGCTCGTGCTCCGGCTCGCCCACGGCCAGGCCGCCGATGGCATAACCGTCGAAGCCGATCGCCTGCAGGGCCTCGGCCGAGCGGCTGCGCAGGTCGGTATGCACGCCGCCCTGGACGATGCCGAACAACGCCGCGTCATTGCCCAGCTCGTCATGCGCGTTGCGGCTGCGCTGCGCCCAGCGCAGGCTCAGCTCCATCGAACGGCGGGCCACGTCCTCGGTGGCCGGGTACGGGGTGCACTCGTCGAAGATCATCACCACGTCCGAATCGAGCACCTTCTGGATCTTCATGCTCTCTTCCGGTCCCAGGAACACGCGGGCACCGTCGGTGGGCGAGGCGAAGGTCACGCCCTGCTCGGTGATCTTGCGGCGATGGGCCAGCGAGAACACCTGGAAGCCGCCGGAGTCGGTCAGGATCGGGCCATCCCACTGGCAGAAGCCATGCAGGCCGCCGTGGTCGGCGATGATGTCCAGGCCCGGCCGCAGGTACAGGTGGAAGGTGTTGCCGAGGATGATCTCGGCGCCCAGCGCACGCACCTGGTCCGGCAGGATGCCCTTGACCGAGCCATAGGTTCCCACCGGCATGAAAGCCGGCGTTTCCACCGTGCCACGCGGGAAGGTCAGGCGGCCACGGCGGGCACGGCCGTCGCGGGTCTGGAGCTGGAACTGCAATCGGGACATGGAGCGGTCGTTCAGGCAAATAGTCGCCTATTGTCTCCCAAAACCGCCTTCCCTGCTCCGGTAGCGCCGGGCCATGCCCGGCGGCGAGATCCGCCGGAGATGGCCGGGGGTACCGGATTCATCCACGCATGGCGTGGATCTATTGGACGGTAGTAGATCCACGCCATGCGTGGATGTCACTCCCGCCGGCAGGCAGAGGTCAGCCTGCCTGCGGGAACAGCAGCATCGCGTCGCCGTAGCTGAAGAAGCGGTAGCGCTGCTCGATCGCGTGCTGGTAGGCCTCGAACACGCGGTCCTTGCCGGCGAACGCGGAGATCATCATCAGCAGCGTGCTTTCCGGCAGGTGGAAGTTGGTCACCATCGCGTCGACGCTGCGGATGCGGTAGCCCGGGGTGATGAAGATCTGGGTCTCGCCGGCAAACGGCAGCAGCTCGCCATCGCGCATCGCGCTTTCCAGCGCGCGTACCACGGTGGTGCCCACGCCGATCACCCGGCCGCCCGCTTCACGGGTACGGCGCACCTGCTGGACCAGCTCGGCACCCACGTTCAGCCACTCGCGGTGCATCACGTGGTCCTTCAGGTCATCGGCGCGCACCGGCTGGAAGGTGCCCGCGCCGACATGCAGGGTGACGTGGCCGAACTCCACGCCCTTCGCCTTCAGCGCCGCCAGCAGCGGCTCGTCGAAATGCAGGCCGGCCGTCGGTGCGGCCACCGCGCCCACTTCACGGGCGAACACGGTCTGGTAGCGCTCGCGGTCGTCCAGGCCCGGCTCGCGCTGGATGTACGGCGGCAGCGGCAGGCGGCCGGCGTGCAGCAGCCACTGCTCCAGCGACTCGGGCACGTGGAACTGCAGCACGTAGAACTCGCCGTCGCGGCCCAGCACCTCGGCCTCGCCACCGGCATCCAGGGCGATGCGGCTGCCGGCCTTGGGCGACTTGCTGGCGCCGACCTGGGCACGGGCCTGCTGGGCGCCGAGCAGCCGCTCGATCAGGATCTCCACGCGGCCACCGCTGGCCTTCCGCCCGAACAGGCGCGCCGGGATCACCCGGGTGTCGTTGAACACCATCAGGTCGCCCGGCTGCAGCAGCGACGGCAGGTCGCGCACCTGCACATCGGCGAAGGCGGCCGGTGCCGGCGGTACCAGCATCAGACGGCTGGCCGAGCGTTCGGCCAGGGGCGCCTGGGCAATCAGTTCGGCCGGCAGGTCGTAGTGGAAATCGGACTTCTTCAAGGCAGTGATCGGCAACAGGTCGACAATGGCGCGCATTGTACGTCCAGCGCCTGCGAGCCGGCGTGCTTCGTGCCGAACGTCGGGCAATATGCTGCTATGCAGCAGGTTTCTGCGGGGTTATCGCGCAAAAAAACAAGTGCTAGCATCGGGAAGGAAGTCCGCAGCACGAGTCCGCACCAAGCGCGCGTGATGACGCGCGTTTTGCTTTTGAAGGCCCGTGCGACCCAACGTTTCAGGAGATCTGCAATGAGCTTCATCGAACGCCTCGCCCCCCTCCGCGCCCAGCCCGGCACCCGCCTCACGACCGGCCTGGACGACGCCACCCTGACCGCACTGTCCGCCCGCCACCCGCAGCTGGTTGCCGCCGTGGACGCCGCCGCCGCCGAGTTCGCGCGCCTGCAGCAGGAACTGGGGCCGCTGCTGGCGCAGGACGAGCAGGCGCAGATCGATGCGATGCAGGACGGCTTCGTCAATTTCTATGCCGATGACGCGGTGACCCCGTACGTGGCGCTGGCCGCACGCGGCCCGTGGGTGGTCACCCTGAAGGGCGCGGTGCTGTACGACGCGGGCGGCTACGGCATGCTCGGCTTCGGCCACACCCCTGATGCGGTGCTCGAAGCGATGTCCCGCCCGCAGGTGATGGCCAACATCATGACCCCGAGCCTGTCGCAGCAGCGCTTCATCACCGCCCTGCGCGCAGAGATCGGCCACCGTCGTGGCGGCTGCCCGTTCGCCCGCTTCATGTGCCTGAACTCCGGTTCGGAAGCGGTCGGCCTGGCCGCGCGCATCGCCGACGTCAACGCCAAGCTGCAGACCGACCCGGGCGCGCGCCATGCCGGTGCCGCCATCAAGCGCGTGGTCATCAAGGGCAGCTTCCACGGCCGCACCGATCGCCCGGCGCTGTATTCCGATTCCAGCCGCAAGAGCTACCAGCAGCACCTGGCCAGCTACCGTGGCGAGGACTCGGTGATCACCGTCGCGCCGTACGACGAGGCGGGCCTGCGCAAGGTGTTCGAGGATGCCGAGCGCAACCAGTGGTTCATCGAAGCGGTGTTCCTGGAGCCGGTGATGGGCGAAGGTGACCCGGGCCGCTCGGTGCCGCCGGCGTTCTATGCAGTTGCCCGCGAGCTGACCCGCGCCCATGGCAGCCTGCTGCTGCTCGATTCGATCCAGGCTGGCCTGCGTGCCCACGGCGTGCTGTCGGTGGTGGATTACCCGGGCTTCGAAGGCCTGGACCCGCCGGACATGGAAACCTATTCCAAGGCGCTCAACGCCGCACAGTACCCGCTGTCTGTACTGGCGGTGACCGAGCATGCCGCGCAGCTGTACCGCAAGGGCATCTACGGCAACACCATGACCAGCAACCCGCGTGCGCTGGACGTGGCCTGCGCCACCCTGGCCCAGCTGACCCCACAGGTGCGCGCCAACATCGCCGAACGCGGCGCCGAGGCCGTGCGCAAGCTGGAACAGCTGAAGAGCGAGCTGGGCGGGCTGATCACCAAGGTGCAGGGCACCGGCCTGCTGTTCTCCTGCGAGCTGGCCCCGCAGTTCAAGTGCTATGGCGCCGGTTCCACCGAGGAATGGCTGCGCCAGCACGGCATCAACGTGATCCACGGTGGCGAGAACTCGCTGCGCTTCACCCCGCACTTCGGCATGGACAGCGACGAGCTGGACCTGCTGGTGGGCCTGGTCGGTCGCGCCCTGCGTGAAGGCCCGCGCCGTGAGCAGGCCGCCGCCGCGTAACCCACGCCAACGCGTCATGATCGACCAACACCCCGCCCGCGACCGCTGACCCGGTTGCCGGCGGGGCGTTTTCGTTTCCGCACCAAGAGACAGGAATCCCCCATGAAGTCCCTCTGCGTCTACTGTGGCTCCAACGCTGGCAGCAAGCCGGTCTACACCGAACGCGCCATGGCGCTGGGCGACCGCATCGCCCGCGATGGCATGCGCCTGGTCTACGGCGGCGGCAACGTCGGCCTGATGGGCACCGTTGCCAATGCCGTGCTGGCCGCCGGTGGTGAAGTGACCGGCGTCATCCCGCGCCAGCTGGCCGACTGGGAAGTGGCCCACCGCGGCCTGACCGAACTGGAGATCGTCGGTTCGATGCATGAGCGCAAGTCGCGCATGTTCGATCTGTCCGACGGGTTCGTCGCCCTGCCCGGCGGCTTCGGCACCATGGAAGAGATCTTCGAGATGCTCACCTGGCGCCAGCTCGGCATCGGCAACAAGCCCTGCGCCTTCCTCGACGTGGACAGCTTCTACGCCCCGCTGATCGGCATGATCGACCGCATGGTGGAAGAGCGGTTCCTGCACCCGGAACAGCGCCAGGACCTGTGGTACGGCTCGGACATCGACGAGATGCTGGCCTGGATGCAGGCGTACGAGCCGGCCCAGGCCTCGAAGTGGATCGACGAGAAGCGCCGCGCCGCGCTGCGCTGAGTCGCCGGACCTGCGCGGTGGCTCAGGCCACCGCGCGCGTCCACGGTGCCGGCCGCCCCAGCAGGTAGCCCTGGCCGTAGTCGCAGCCCAGCTCGAACAGGCTCTGCTGCTGGGCTTCGGTCTCGATGCCCTCGCCGATGGTTTCGATGCCCAGCGTGCGCGCCAGCGACAACACGCCTTCCACCAGCGCGCGCGTGCTCTGCGCCTCCGGGCCATGCAGGCCGGCGATGAAGCTCTGGTCGATCTTCAGCGTGCTGATCGGGAACCGGTGCAGGTAGGACAGCGCCGAGAAGCCGGTGCCGAAATCATCCAACTGCACCTGGATGCCCCGCTCACGCAGCCCCTTGAGGATGCGCAGCGTGTGCGGGCCATCATCCAGCAGCGCCACTTCGGTGATTTCCAGGCGCAACCGCTGCGGGTCGGCATCGTTGGCTTCCAGCAGGCCGAACAGGCGCTTGCTGAAATCGGCCGAGCGGAAGTGCCGCGGTGACACGTTCACCGACACATAGCCACGCCCACCGTCGGCCAGGCCGGCGATGACCTGCTCGTAGATCAGCCAGTCGACCTGCTCGATCAGGCCGCTTTCCTCGCCCAGTTCCAGGAAGGCGCCGGGCAGCAGCAGGCCGCGGCGCTCGTGCTGCCAGCGCAGCAGCGCCTCGTGGCCGACCACCTCGCCATCGGACAGGCGCACGATCGGCTGGTAGAACGGCACGAAATCGCGGTTGTTGATCGCCCGCCGCAGGTCCGCTTCCAGGTCCAGGCTGCGCATCGCCTGCTCGCGCATGTCCTCGTCGAAGATCGCGCAGCGGTCATGGCCCTGGGCCTTGGCCCGGTACATCGCCGCGTCGGCGTCACGCAGCAGTTCTTCGCCGGTGCGGTAGTGCGGGTTCCACAGGGCGATGCCGAGGCTGCCCGAGGGGAACAGCTCGCGCCCGGCGATCCACATCGATTCCTGCAGGGCCAGCAGCAGGCGCTGGCCGAAGTCCAGGGCCTGGCCGAGGCCCTGCGGGCACTGCAGCAGCACCGCGAATTCATCACCGCCCAGGCGCGCGACCACGTCGCCGTCGCCTGCCATGGACACGATGCGCTTGGCCACTTCCACCAGCATGCGGTCGCCGGCGGCGTGGCCGATGCTGTCGTTGACCAGCTTGAAGCGGTCCAGGTCCAGGAACAGCATCGCGAACACCGGGCCACCTTCGCGGCGGGCCAGGGCCAGCGCGTCCTGCAGGCGGTCCAGCAGGTGCAGGCGGTTGGGCAGGCCGGTCAGCGCATCGTGCATGGCCTGGTGGGTCAGGCGCTGCTCGGCGCGCAGGCGCTCGGCAATCTGTCCCAGCAGCTTGTCATTCACTTCGCCCAGCTCGCGGGTGCGCTCTTCCACGCGCTTTTCCAGCTCGGCATGCGCAGAACGCAGCTGCTGCTGATCGCGCTGGCGGGCCAGGCCGGTGCCGATGTTCTGCGCCACGAAGGTCAGCAGGCGCTGGTCGTGCACGCTGAAGGCAATCTGGTCGGTGTAGCTCTGCACCACGATCGCGCCGACCACCTCGTCGTCGCGCAGCAGCGGTACGCCCAGCCAGCAGTGCGAGCGCGCACCGGATTCATGCACTTCACCGGTGGCCAGCAGCGCGTCGATCTGCGCCCGCGAGGCCAGCAGCGGGCGCCGGTGGCGCACCACGTATTCGGTCAGGCCGCGGCTGAACGCACGCGGCGCGCGCGAGCTGTTGTGCTCGTCCACCGAATAGACGAAATCCAGGCCGTCGCCGCGTGCGTTGACCAGGGCGATGTAGAAATTGCGCGCATCCAGCAACCGGCCCACCACCCCGTGCACCTGGCCGTAGAACTGGGCCAGGCTGTCGGCCGACATGGCCATTTCGGCGATGTTGTAGAGGGCGGTCTGCAGCTGTTCGCCACGGCGGCGCTCGGCCACTTCGTCCTGCAGGCTGCGGTTGGCGCGCTGCAGTTCCAGCGTGCGCCGTTCCACCTGCTGTTCCAGCCGCACCTGCGCCTGGCGCCGGTCCATCGCGGTCTGCACGTGCTGGGCAACGAAGCCCAGCAACGCGCGCTCCGCCTCGCCATACAGCGCGGCCTGTTCGTAACTCTGCACCACGATGGCGCCACAGACGCGGCCATCGCGCAGCATCGGCACGCCCAGCCAGTCCAGGCTTTCCGGGCCGCGCTCGGGATCGTGCTCTTCCTCGGCATCGGCCAGCAGTTCGCGCGACGGGCCACTGAGCGGCTTGCCATGGCGCAGCAGCGCCACGGTCAGGCTGCGCGGCATCTGCCCGGCGTCGTAGCTGATCGTGGGGTCGGCCACGAACTCATCCACCTGATCGGCGAAATACAGGAAGCGCATCTGGTCACGCACATCGTCGTACTCGACGATGTAGCAGTTCTCCGCGTACATCAGCGAACCCAGCACGCCGTGCACGTGGCGCAGCATCTCGCCCATCTCCAGATCGGCACCGGCCAGATCGGCGATCTGGAACAGCGCCTGCTGAAGGCGTTCAGCCTGTTCGAGTGCGCGGATCTGCCCCGCCTGGCGGCCGCGCTGCAGGGCCAGTTCCATCGCCTGCCGCGATACCCCCCACCAGGCCTCCGACGGCGACCCTCCGCGCACCCGAAGCGACAGCTGTGCGCCGTCGTGCTCCCAGGCAGCCTGCTCCCAAACAGTGTGCTCCCAGATCGTCTGGTCCCAGTCGAGCTCGGCTTCGCTGGCGCCCTGCGGCCAGCTGTCCTGGCCACCGCCCAGCTGCGGGTCGTTCCAGCCCACCCGCACGATCGCGGTGTCCGGCAGCAGCGCATGCAGCGCGCGCACCAGCGCCGTGCTCAAGACGGCCTCGTGAGGTGACAGCGATGACACACGGTCGGCTTGCGTGGACAAAATGACGTTCTCTTGGCGCCGCTACTGCGTCGCCTCCCCTGAGTGCGCGAGCATAACGCGGCACAGGGGGGGCAATGGAAGCCCGCAAACCCCGTTTCGTGCCCCCGGACGTTGTTCATGTGGACCCCCACCCACGAATTGCCGTGAACTGCGCCCTGCCCGCCCCCGCCACCGGCTATGCGCCACCGCCTGCAGGCCTTACCCTGTCTGCCGTGGAAGCGACCGCCCTGCCAACCGATGAAGCGCTGATGCTGGCCTGGGCGGGCGGCGACCTGCAGGCGTTCGAAAGCCTGTACGCGCGCCATCGCAAGCGCCTGTTCGGCTTCCTGCTGCGGCAACTGCGCGATACCGCGCTGGCCGAGGAGATCTTCCAGGACGTCTGGCAGCGGGTGATCAGCGCGCGCGCCGGTTGGCAGCCCGATGCCGCATTCAGCACGTGGCTGTTCCGCATCGCGCACAACCGCCTGAACGACCACTGGCGTGCTGCCCGCCACCGCCCTGCCGCGCCGGCCGATGCCGACCTGCGCCTGGCCGCGCTGGAAG
This sequence comes from Stenotrophomonas sp. STEN087, assembly GCF_056759115.1. NCBI lineage: Bacteria > Pseudomonadati > Pseudomonadota > Gammaproteobacteria > Lysobacterales > Lysobacteraceae > Stenotrophomonas > Stenotrophomonas sp. STEN087. The sequence goes on from NZ_JBRRCR010000055.1 coordinate 19,801, forward strand.
ACGGGCAGACCCCGGAAGCTGAACTGTCTGAATTCGAGCAGCGCCGGCGCATCCAGCTGGCGATGGACGACCTGCCGCCCGAGCAGCGCGAAGTGCTGCAGCTGCGGCTGGAACAGGAACTGAGCCTGGAGGAGATCGGCCAGATCACCGGCGTCGGCCGGGAAACGGTGAAATCGCGGCTGCGCTATGCGATGGACAAGCTGCGTGCGGGACTGAAGGCATGAACCGAGACGATCCCCTGTCGCCTGAAGAACGTGCGCTGGCCGGCCTGATCGGCCGCCGCCACGACCAGGCCCCGCCCGCTGCGCTGGACGCGGCGATCCTGGCGGCCGCGCGCGCGTCGGTGTCCACGCCTGCCGGGGACGCTGCTGCCGGGGACGCACCCGCAGCAGCCGACAGCGCTACGCCGTCGACCGCGCGCGCGCGCCGGCAACGGCCGCGCTGGCCAGCCGTGTTCGGCATCGCTGCCTCGATGGTGTTTGCGGTCGGCATCGCCTGGCAGATGCGGCCGGAGCAGCCGGTCGTGCCGGCACAGGAAGCACAGATCGTCGCTGCGCCCGTGGCCGACGAACCTGCAGCAGCCGATGCCCAGGCGCCGCAGGCCATGTCCGCTGCAGCCGAAATCGCGCCCCCACCGCCGCCTTCGCCGCTGCCCGCACCACAGGTGGCGCCTGCGGCACCGGCACCGGCACCGGCGCCGTCTGCCAAGGCTGTCATTGCACGTGCGCCCGAAGCGCAGGCAGCCCCGCCAGCGGCCGAACCCGCACCGCGCATGGCCGCACGCAGCCGGCCTGCCGAGCCCGCTGCCGAGGCCGTCTTCGCGCCGCCAGCGCCTCCTGCACCCGCTGCACCCGCCGCAGCGCCGCCAGCGTCGGTCGCGTACTCGGCTCCAGCCCCAGCTGCAATGGAAATGGACTCGGTCCAGGGCGCAGCTGCGGCCAGCGCCGACGCGGTGCGCAGCCAACGCCGTGCGGCACCGGCGGCATCCAAGGCCAACGCCACCGCACCGACCAGCGCACCGGGGGTGATGCTGCGCCGGTCCAGCGACGCCGCGCTCAGCGCCACGGCGGTGCACGCCGAAGTGGCCGCCGACGCCTCGCTGCCGCGGCGGCAGTGGCTGCAGAAAATCCGCGAGCGCCGCGACAACGGCCAGCGCGACCTGGCCCGTGCCAGCCTGGAGCGCTACCTGCAGCTGTATCCCGAAGCGCGCCTGCCCAAGGACCTGCGCCCGCTGCTGGACGACTGAGGCAGGCCCGCGCCGACCCCGTAGAATGGTGGGAATGCCCGATACCCTCGCCCAGCCCGTCAGCCATACGCTGGACATCAAGCACAGCCGCTTCACCGCCCACGCCGCACCCATCGACAGCGGCGCGGGTGCACTGGCGTTCCTGCAGCAGGTGGCCGTGGCCGATGCCACCCATAACTGCTGGGCCTACCGGCACGGCCAGGATTACCGTTCCAGCGATGATGGCGAGCCTGCAGGCACCGCCGGCCGGCCGATCCTGGCGGCCATCGATGGCCAGGGCTTCGACCGCGTCGTGGTGGTGGTGACCCGCTGGTATGGCGGCATCAAGCTGGGTGCAGGCGGCCTCGTGCGCGCCTACGGTGGCACCGCCGCCGAATGCCTGCGTACCGCGCCACGCCTGCCGCTGGTGGCAATGGCACGCCTGCAGCTGCTGGCCGGCTTCGAGGATCTGGGCACCCTGCACGCCGCCCTGCCCGCTTTTGCCGCCGAGAAGCGCGATGAACAGTTCGATGCCAACGGTGTGCGCCTGCGGGTGGAATTGCCCGCCGACCAGGTCGACGCATTGAAAATCCGCCTGCGCGACGCCACCCGTGACCGTATCCGCATAGAAGATGACGACCAGGATGACTGACAAGGACGAGACGTCCGCTTCAACCCCGCCGCTGCGCCGCCTGGGCAGCCTGCGTACGCTGTGGCCGTTCGTGGGCCGCCACAGCGGGTTGTTCACCGCCTGGCTGCTGGCCCTGGCGGTCTCCTCGGCGGCCACGCTGAGCCTGCCGCCGGCGGTCAAGCAGATGATCGACCACGGCTTCAGCAGCGGCGGCCAGATCAACCGCGCCTTCGCCCTGCTGATGCTGGTGGCGGTGGTGATGGCGCTGGGCACCGCCGCGCGCTTCTACTTCGTGTCGCTGCTGGGCGAGAAGGTCGTTGCCGACCTGCGCAGCCAGCTGTACGCCCACCTGATCCAGCTCGGCGCCGGCTTCCATGACCGCAGCCGCAGCGGCGAACTGGTTTCGCGCCTGACCGCCGATACCGAACTGCTGCGCAGCGTGGTCGGCTCGACCATGTCGGTGGCCCTGCGCAGCAGCGTGACCGTGGTCGGCAGCCTGGCCATGCTGTTCGTCACCAGCCCGCGGCTGGCGGCGTGGTCGCTGCTGGGCATCCCGCTGGCGGTGCTGCCGATCATCATCGGCGCGCGCAAGCTGCGCGTGGTCGCCCGCAACAGCCAGGACCGCATCGCCGATGCCAACAGCCTGGCCAGCGAGACCCTGGGCGCCGTGCGCACCGTGCAGGCGCATGCCCGCGAGCCTTACGAGCGCGGTCGCTTCGACCATGCGCTCGGCGATGCCATCACCGCCGCGCGCCGCCGCATCGGCGCGCAGTCGCTGGTCACCGCCAGCGCCATCCTGCTGGTGTTCGGCGCCATCGTCGGCGTGCTCTGGCTCGGCGCGCACGATGTCATCGATGGCCGCCTGAGTGCCGGCACCCTCGGCCAGTTCGTGTTGTACGCACTGATCGGCGGCGGCTCGGTGGGCGCGCTGGCCGAAGTCTGGAACGAACTGCAGCGCGCGGCCGGCGGCATGGGCCGCATCGGTGAGCTGCTGCAGGAAGACATCGAGATCCGTGCACCCGCGCAGCCGCATGCGCTGCCGCAGCCGCTGCAGGGGCAGATCCAGTTCGACGACGTGGTGTTCCACTACCCGCAGCGGCCGGACCAGCCGGCGCTGGACCACTTCAGCCTGAACGTGCGTCCCGGCGAGACCGTGGCCCTGGTCGGCCCGTCCGGCGCCGGCAAGAGCACGGTGCTGTCGCTGCTGCTGCGCTTCCATGATCCGGCCAGTGGCCGCATCTGCGTGGACGGCCACGACGTGCGCGAAGTCGATCCGGCCGACCTGCGTGCGCAGCTTGCGCTGGTGCCGCAGCAGCCGACCCTGTTCGCCACCAGTGCGCGCGACAACATCCGCTACGGCCGCCTGCAGGCCAGCGATGCCGAGGTCGAAGCCGCGGCGCGTGCGGCCGAAGCCGATGGTTTCCTGCGCGCCCTGCCGCAGGGCTACGACAGCGAGCTGGGCGAGCGCGGCGCGCGCCTCTCCGGCGGCCAGCAGCAGCGCGTGGCGATCGCCCGCGCCCTGCTGAAGGATTCACCCATCCTGCTGCTCGACGAGGCCACCAGCGCCCTGGATGCGCAGAGTGAGCACAGCGTGCAGCAGGCACTGGAACGGCTGATGGCCGGGCGCACCACCGTGGTGATCGCCCATCGCCTGGCGACCGTACTCAAGGCCGACCGCATCGTGGTGATGGACCAGGGCCGCATCGTCGCCGAAGGCACGCATGCGCAGCTGTTGGCTGAAGGTGGACTGTATGCGGAGCTGGCGCGACTGCAGTTCGTCGATTGATTGACGGCCGGCTAACACCGGCCGGCCCAAGCTGGCGTCGAAACCGAAGGATCCGCTGAAGGAGGTGCACGATGTCGTTCCGTCAGTTCCCTGCAGTCGACGCCAATGGCGAAAGCCACATCATCATCGAGTTCAAGCCCGATGCCAGCGGTAGCGGGCAGAGGGAGGAGACCAGCCCGCGGTATGAGCTGGATGACGGCCGCCACCTGGTGCGCAATGGCCGTGAGTTCACCACCAGTGGCGGCGAGCTGCGGTTGACGATCTGAGGTTCGCCGGGCATCGCCCGGCGCTACTGACCCGCTCTGGTAGCTGTCGACCTTGGTCGACACGCTCCGCCCGCCGGGTATGAAAATTTGCGTGGTCAATTTTTCACCAACCATCTTGACAGCCTTGCCTGCCAAGGGCTGCACGCGGTTATCCACACGTTTGCTCAGAAATCATCCACACCGCCTGTGGATGACTAGGCCTGCCCCAGCACCCGGCCGATGCCGCTGGCATCGACAGCCACCGCCGCGCGCGCGATGGCCAGCGGATCGCTGCCCGCCACGAAACCGATACGGAAATGCACCTCGCCGCCCGGCGTACGCGACGAGTGGATCGAGGCCAGGCTGATGCTGTGCTGCTCGAACACGTGCAGCAGCTCACGCAGTGAACCCGGCCGATCCTCCGGCAGGTGCACCGACAAGGCGTTGCGCTCGGTCAGGTCGGCCAGCAGGTAGCCCACGCGCTCGAAGGTGTAGTTGCCCGCGGCCAGCGCGGGCTCACCAAAGGCGTCGTGGTTGGCGGCCAGCAGCTGCTCGCGGAACCAGCCACGCGCCGCGTCGTCGCCCTGCTCGACCTGCGCCTGCAGTGCCTGCAGCTGGCCGACCAGCCGATCCAGCATCGGCGCCACGTAGGGGTTGCCGAACTGGATGTCTTCGTAGATCGCCGGGTTCAACGACAGGATGCGCGAGATGATCGCCGTATCCAGTTCAAACGAGGCCGAGCGGTACGGCATCATCGCGGCCAGGTCGCCCAGCTGCGGCTGGTATTCGCGCAGCACACCGGCCTGCGCCAGGTGGGTGGCATGCACCATGGCCTGCACCAGCGCCATCATCTGGTCGTGGTGCTGCGGCGTGGCGCGCACGCACTCGGCCTGCAGGGCCGCGCAGAGGCTGTCGACCCACGGCTGCCAGTGCTGCAGCCGCGCCTCGCAGACCACCATCACCCGGCCCTTCAAGGTCGGTGCCTTCGGCGGTGCGGTCATCGGGTGCAGGCCGACCACTTCGGCCTGCGAGGCCAGCATCGCCTGCACCGGCGCATCCTTCACCGAGGTGACGTCCAGCCACAGGCGGCCGTGTTCGCGGCCGGCCGACTGCTGCACATAGTCGGCGATCAACGCCGGCGTGTGCCGGATCGGTGCCGAAAACACCAGCACATCGGCCTGTGCCAGCAGCTGCTCGGGCGCATGCGAGGCCGGATCGGCCGGATCATGGCCGATCACCTGCAGCTGCATGTGCTGCTGGAAGAAGCGGGCCAGCCAGCGCCCGTAGGCGCCGGCACTGCCAACGATGCCGACCGTGCGCGGCGTGCGCGTCTGCAGTCCGCTCATGCCACGCGTTCGGCGTGGAAGCGGGTGGCCTCCGCCAGCGCGGCAGGCGCGGCAGCGACCACGTCGAACTCCTCGAAGCCGTTGGCCAGGGTGGCTTCCAGCGCGGCATGGGTACCGGCGATGGCGCGCGAAATGGCCTGCTGCATCGTCTCGCCGCGCAGCAGGAAGGACACCACCAGCGACATCAGCACATCACCGGTGCCGGCCACATCCACCGGCAGCAGCGGCGAGGTCCAGCGCCAGGTCTCCTCGCGCCCAACAGCCAGGGTCACCAGCTCGCCGGGCGTGCCGCCCACGCTGTGCGCGATCACCCACTGCGGTCCACGCGCCAGCAGCGCGCGCGCGGCGGCGATGGCATCGGCCTCGGCCAGGGCCGGCATGCCGGTCAGGCGGTTGAGTTCAAATGCGTTGGGCGTGACCAGCCAGGCGTGCGGCAGCAGGCGCTCGGCGAAGATCGTCTCCAGACCGGGTTCCACATAGGGGCCGGTGTGGGTGTCACCGATCACCGGGTCCAGGCAGTAGCGCAGCTGCGGACAGGCCGGCAGGATCTCGTCCAGCCAGTCGGCGAAGGCGGCACCGTTGGCGGCGCTGCCGAAGTAGCCGGAGACCAGCATCTTCGCCCGCTGCGGCAGGCCGCGTTCGCGGGTGCCGAGCAGCAGGTCGGCGAACCAGTCGGCGGGCAGCACGCGGCCGCGGGTGGTGTCGTAGAACGGCGCATTGCTGAGCAGGACGGTCGGGATTTCCGCCACGCGCACGCCGAGGGCGCGCATCGGCGGGACGGCGGCGCTGTTGCCGGCGTGGCCGTAGACGAGCTGCGACTGGACGGAGATGACGTCGATCGGCGAGGGCCCGTCGGGGCGCTGGCGACGGCCGTGGAGCAGGTGGTTGTCGAGGGATTCGCTCATGCCCGCATTCTACGCCCAAGGGGGTTTTCGGCAGGGCTTGCAGCCCTGCACCTGCTCAATGCAACGGCAACTGCAAAAGCCGGAGCGGCATTCCGTGGGATGGCGGGGCGGTGTAGGTGGTCAGGACACGCCGTAAACCCATCCATGGGGGCTCGTAGGCGCCATCCATGGCGCCTGCGGTCCTGCCCACCCACGCCGCCCCGCCTCTGACAGTTTCCCGCGGCTGTTGGCAAATGCAGCTGTTGGTGGGTGCCGACCGTTGGTCGGCACATCTGTCGGATATCGAATGAATTCATCCACGCATGGCGTGGCTCTACTGGCAACTGCGGCTGTTGGTAGGTGTCGACCGTTGGTCGACACGTCTGTCAGACATCGATATCCAACCCCGTGGCGCCCCCCCGGCGGGCCCCCCCCCCGCCCCCAGCGGCGCCGCCCCCTCGCC
>NZ_JBRRCR010000056.1:0-26221 GCF_056759115.1 Stenotrophomonas sp. STEN087
CCCTCAACAAGAGGGGGGCTCTGCCCCAGCCAGCTCCCCGGTAGTGCCGGCCGCTGGCCGGCAACCGCAACCGCAAACACCCACCCCGCAGGAGCCCGCACGATGAGCCGCCTGCGCGACAACCCCTGGGTGCTGCCGGCGAGCCTGGTCGTGGCCCTGCTGCTGGGCCTGCTGCCGCTGCCCGCGCTGCTGCAGCCGCTGCGCCCGTACTGGCTGGCGCTGGTGCTGGCGTACTGGGTCATCGAGGCCCCCGAGCGCGTGGGCCTGGGCATCGCCTTCACCAGCGGCGTCATCGCCGACCTGCTGTATGGCGGCGTGCTCGGCGAACAGGCCATGCGCCTGGTGATGCTGGCCTTCATCCTGCAGCGCTTCCGCGCCCGCATCCGTTTCTTCCCGATGTCGCAGCAGATGCTGGCCATCGGCGGCCTGCTGTTCAATGACCGCATCGTCAGCGCGCTGGTGCACATCCTGGTGGGTGAACCGACCCTGCCGTGGTCGTACTGGTGGGCACCGCTGCTGGGCATGGGCCTGTGGCCGCTGGTGTTCGTGCTGCTCGACGCCGTGCGTTTCGGCAAGCGCGGGCGCTGAGCCATGATCCCGCGTCGCCAGGTCAAGAACCCGCACGCCGAAGCCGAACAGTTCCGCCGCCGCGCGGCGCTGGGCTTCCTCGGCGTGCTGGTCTGCCTTCTGGGCCTGGGCGGCTGGTACTTCAAGCTGCAGGTGCTGGACCACGATATCTACGCCACGCGCTCGGAGGCCAACCGCATCAAGCCGCGGCCGGTCGTGCCCGGGCGCGGCATGATCTACGACCGCAACGGCCGCCTGCTGGCCGAGAACGTGCCAGCCTTCCGCCTGGACGTGACCCCGGACAAGGTCAAGGACATGGACGCCACCCTGGACGGGCTGGCGAAGATCATCAGCATCAGCCCCGAAGAGCTGGAAGCGTTCAACAAATCGCGCAAGGCGCGCCGCAAGTTCCTGCCGGTCACCCTCAAGCTGCGCATGACCGATGAGGAAATGGCGCGCTTCGCGGTGGACCGCTGGCGCTTCCCGGGCGTGGAGCTGGAACCCTACCTGACCCGTCGCTATCCCTATGGCGACCTGTTCGCGCACATCATCGGCTACGTCGGCCGGGTCGATGACAAGGATCTGGAGATCCTCGGCGAGGGCAACGCGGCGCTCACCCACATCGGCAAATCGGGCCTGGAGCGCTATTACGAGCAGCAGCTGCGCGGCAAGGTCGGCTACGAGCAGGTCGAGACCAACGTGCAGGGCCGCGCCATCCGCACCATCGGCCGGGTGGCCGCGCAGTCCGGCGCCGACCTGCGCCTGTCCATCGATGCCGACCTGCAGCGCGCGCTGGTGGCCGCCTTCGGTGACCAGGAAGGTTCGGCCGTGGCGATGGACCCGCGCACCGGTGAAGTGCTGGCGATGGTCAGCCTGCCGTCGTACGACCCCAACCTGTTCGTCAACGGCATCTCGCATGCCGATTTCAAGGCGCTGAACGACAACCCGTCGCGGCCGCAGTTCAACCGCCTGGTGCTGGGTGGCGTCGCCCCCGGTTCCACTCTGAAGCCGCTGATCGGCCTGGCTGGCCTCGATTCGGGTGTGCGCCGGCCCGAAGACAAGGTGCTGTCCACCGGCATGTTCTACCTGCCGGGCACCTCGCGCGGCTGGGGCGATTCGCACCGCGGCGGCCATGGCTGGACGGACCTGCGCAAATCCATCGCGCAGTCGGTCAACACCTATTACTACAAGCTGGCGCTGGACCTGGGCATCGAGCGCTTCGACCATTACATGGAGTACTACGGCTTCGGCCAGCCGACCGGTATCGACCTGACCGGCGAGATCGGCGGCATCCTGCCGTCGCCGGCCTACAAGCGCAAAAGCCGCAAGGAAGCCTGGTACCCGGGCGACACCGTCAACATCAGCATCGGCCAGGGCGACTGGAAGGTCACCCCGCTGCAGCTGGCGCGCGGCGTCAGTGCGCTGGCCAATGGCCAGCTGCGCACCCCGCACCTGGTCATCCAGCAGCGCGCCGGTTTCGACCACGACTGGGTCGCCACCGAGCAGGGCCCGAGCAAGCCGGTCAGCCCCAACCCGAACAATGTGCAGGCCGTGCGCGAAGGCATGATGGCCACGATGCAGCCCGGCGGCAGCGCCGCGCGCATCGCCGTGGGCGCGCCGTACGTCATGGCCGGCAAGACCGGTACCGCGCAGGTGGTCAGCCGCAAGGGCACGGCCGCAGTGAACCCGAAGAGCCTGCCGATGCACCTGCGCCACCGCGCGCTGTTCGTCGGCTTCGCGCCGGTCGAGCAGCCGGTCATCGCCCTTGCCATCGCCGTCGAAGGCGGTGGCTACGGTGGTTCGGCCGCCGCGCCGATCGCGCGCAAGGTGTTCGACGCCTACCTGCTGGGCAAGATGCCCGAGGGCATGCAGCCGCTGGACGCCGAGCGCGGCACCACCGTCATCGGCGTGACCGCGTTCGACAATGAAGATGCCAACGCGCGTCCGGCCGGCGACACCGCCGCCGCGCAGCTGGGCGAACACCCGGTGCTGGTCGGCATGCCCGCGCCGGAACCGGCGCCCGCCCCGGGCCCGGGGGCACCTGCCGCACCCGCCGCCGCGTTGCCCGCCAGCCCCCGTTCGCCCCCCGCGGAGCCTGCACGATGAGTGACTTCCTGCGCTGGGCCGGCGACATGCTGCGCCGCTTCTTCAGCACCCTGGACTGGGTGCTGTGCCTGGCCCTCGGCGCGCTGATGCTGATCGGCCTGGCCACGCTGAAGAGCGCCGGCGGCGACAGCCTGGTGATGGCGCAGGGCGCGCGTTTCGTGGTCGGCATGGCCGCCCTGTGGGGCATTTCGCGCGTGCCGATCCTGCGCATCCGCTCGGCGACCCCGCTCATCTACGCGATCTCGATGATCCCGCTGCTGGCGGTGTTCGTGCTGGGCACGGGCAAATACGGCCGGCAGTGGCTGGACCTGAAGTTCTTCTACCTGCAGCCGGCCGAGCTGCTGAAGGTCAGCCTGCCGATGATGGTGGCCTGGTACCTGCACCGCATGCCGCTGCCGCCGCGCTTCAATACCGTGCTGGTGGCGATGGTCATCATCGGCGTGCCGACCGGCCTGGTGATGCTGCAGCCGGACTTCGGTACCGGCGTGCTGATCGCCGCCAGTGGCGTGTTCGTGCTGCTGCTGGCCGGCCTGCCGTGGTGGTGGGTGGGCCTGGGCGTGGGCGGCGTGGCCGCGGTCGCGCCGCTGGCCTGGTTCTGGCTGCTACGGCCGTACCAGAAGGACCGCATCATGATGTTCCTCGACCCGGAGATGGACGCGCTGGGCGCGGGCTGGAACATCATCCAGTCGAAGATCGCGATCGGTTCGGGCGGCTTCGATGGCAAGGGCTGGGGCGAGGGCTCGCAGTCGCACCTGAACTTCATTCCCGAACAGACCACCGACTTCGCGTTCTCGGTGCTGAGCGAGGAATTCGGCTGGATGGGCGTGGCCCTGGTGCTGACCCTGTACCTGGTGGTGATCGGGCGCTGCCTGTGGATCGCCAGCCAGTCGCGCGATTCGTACTCGCGCCTGCTGGCCGGCGCCACCGGCCTGGCCTTCTTCGTCTACGTGCTGGTGAACGGCGGGATGATTTCCGGCCTGCTGCCGGTGGTGGGCGTGCCGATGCCGCTGATCAGCTACGGCGGCACCTCGGCGGTTTCGCTGCTGGCCGGTTTCGGCCTGGTAATGGCCGTACGCAGCCACAACCCGGTGCACGGCGGCTACGGCTGATACCGGAAGCGGGGTCGGATCCCTCCTCGCAGAGGAGGGCTCTGACCCCAGCGGCTGACCCGGCGGCATCGGAAAGCTTCGCGCAAGCGCCGCCCGCTACCCTGCCTGGGTGCAATGGAAACGTGTATTCGGCATCTGCCGCGAGGCGGTGCGTACGATCGATCTGCCGCTGCTGGTTGCGTTGCTGCTGTTGATGGCAGCCGGCCTGGCCGTGCTGCACAGCGTGTCGGGCCCGGTCAGCGGGCAGGCCGCGCGCTTTGCCGGTGGGCTGGTGGCGATGTGGCTGCTGTCGCGGGTGTCACTGCTGCGCCTGCGCGCGTGGACCCCGGCCCTGTACGCGCTGTCGATGCTGCCGTTGATGGCGGTGTACGTGATCGGGACCGGCAAGTACGGCCAACGCTGGCTCAACCTGGGCGTGTTCTACCTGCAACCGTCCGAGCTGCTCAAACTCAGCCTGCCGCTGATGATGGCCTGGTACCTGTATCGGCAGCCGCTGCCGCCGTCGCCACGCTCGGTGCTCACGGCCGCGGCGCTGATCGGCGTCCCCGCGGTGCTCATCCTGCTGCAGCCCAACCTGGGCACGGCCACCCTGGTGACAGCCAGCGGCGTGTTCGCGCTGCTGCTGGCCGGCCTGCACTGGGGCTGGGTGGCGACCGGCCTGGCCAGTGTGGCGATGGCCGCGCCGCTGGCCTGGTTCGGCCTGCTGCGGCAGTACCAGAAGGATCGCGTACTGACCTTCCTCGACCCCGCCGCCGATCCGCTCGGCACCGGCTGGAACATCCTGCAGTCACGCATCGCCATTGGTTCGGGCGGATGGGAAGGCCGCGGCTGGGGCAACGGCACGCAGGCCACCCTGGATTTCCTGCCCGAGTACACCACCGACTTCGCGTTCTCAGTGCTGAGCGAAGAGTTCGGCTGGATCGGCGTGGCGACGATGTTCGCGCTGTACCTGTTCGTGGTCGGGCGCTGCCTGTGGATTGCCGTGCACGCGCGCGACACGCATGCGCGCTTGCTGGCCGGCAGCCTGGGCCTGGCGTTCTTTGTCTATGTTCTGGTGAATGGCGGAATGATTTCCGGCCTGCTGCCGGTGGTGGGCATCCCGATGCCGCTGGTCAGCTACGGCGGCACTTCGGCCGTTTCGCTGCTGGCGGGGATCGGCCTGGTGATGGCAGTGCGCGTGCACAACCCGATACACGCTGGTTACGGCTGACCACGGAATCGGGGTCGGATCCCTCCTCGCAGAGGAGGGCTCTGACCCCATTGTGTGAAAAGCAGCCGAGCATGGGCTCGGCGCTACATCAAAGCGCAGACGCGCACGCCAGACACCACCAACCGAACCTCCCCGCCGACGAAGTTCCATAAAAAGTGCGGACCAACTCACACTTTGACGCAGCGTTGATCCGGATCAATGGACTTGTCGCAATCGGCCTGCACAATGGCGGCCCGTTCGGCACGGCGCGCCGTCTGAAGATGCAGCGCGAGGGGGCGTCGGGCGGGAAAGCTGTACTGATCCAACGGATACAGGGAGCGCGGGGCACTGTCACTGGGGAGCGACAGCCGCGCAGGTATCGACAGGATCCGGTCGCCGGTTGCGCCTGCGGGGATGGGGGCGCAACCGGCAACCTCTGCCTGAATGGGGCAGGGCAATCACGACGCCTTCACATTTCCCGCTGAACGCGGGCAAATCGTTGTGATTCATGGTGTTAGGGGTTTTAATTCATCCATGACCTGCTAACCTGCGACGATGATTCGACGCTCCCTGGCCTGCTTGCTCACCCTCGGTCTGGTCGCTTGCGCGACCCAGCCGACGTCCCCGCCGACTTCACCCCAGGCCAGCAGCACGCCGCGCCATCCGGCCGGCAAGCCCCAGCAGGGCCCGGCCGAAGCCGCCCCGGAAGCGACCGCGGCCACGGCGCCGCCGGTTGACCTGACCCCGGTGCCGTTCGAGACCGCCCGCGCCAACTTCATCGCCGATACCGCCAAGCGTTATGGCCTGGCGCCGGCCGAGATCGCCCGCGTGCTCGACCAGGCGCAGGTGCGCCAGCCGATCATCGCGGCCATGTCGCGGCCGGCCGAGCGGGTCAAGCCGTGGAACGAATACCGGCCGATGTTCATCAGCAAGGCGCGCATCGATGGTGGCCGCGCGTTCCTGGCCGAGCACCGCGCCGAACTGGACCGCGTGCAGCAGCGCACCGGTGTGCCGGCCGAAGTGATCGTGGCGATCATCGGCGTGGAAACCAGCTACGGAAAGAACGCCGGCAGCCACCGCGTGCTCGATGCGCTGTACACGCTGGCCTTCTATTACCCGCGCAGCGGCGATCCGGCCAAGCTGGAACGCGAAGTGCGCCGCGAGCTGTTCTTCCGCGATGAACTGGCCAAGCTGTTCGAGCTGGGCCGCGAAGAGAAACTGGACATCACCACCCTCAAGGGCAGCTATGCCGGCGCGATGGGCATGGGCCAGTTCATGCCCTCCAGCTATCTGGATTACGCCGTCGACGGCAACGGCGATGGCCGCCGCGATCTGTTCACCAGCTACGACGACGTGTTCTCGTCCATCGCCAACTACTTCGTGAAGAAGGGCGGCTGGGTGCGCGGCGGCCAGGTGGCGGTGCCGGCCACGCTGGCGCCGGGACGCGAGGAATTCAATCCGACCGAGTGGATGCCCACCTGGTCGCTGGCCGATCTGGCCCAGCGCGGCTACCAGCCCAGCGCGCCGGTGCAGCCGGGTGCCACCGCCACGCCGATCACGCTTGAAGGCAGTACCGGCAAGCAGTACTGGCTGGGCTTCCAGAACTACTACGCGATCACCCGCTACAACCTCTCGAAGATGTACGCGATGGCCGTGTTCCAGTTGTCGCAGGCCATTGCCGGACAGGAGCTGCCCCCGGCATGAACATCAGATGGCTGGTCCCCGGAATCGTCGTGCTGGCGCTGGCAGCCTGCAGCAGCGCACCGAACAAACCCAGTGCCGGCCATGGCGGCAAGGCGCCCAGCACGGTGGTGCAGGGCAAGGGCGGGCGCCCAGCGCACTGCCCGGACGGTTCGCCGTATGCGGCCGCGACCGAGGACCTCGCCACCCGCGGCAACTACACCGCCGGCGGCCTGTACAAGCCGGGGGTGAAGGACACCACGCCCAGCTACGTGCCGAACGTGGCCTGCATTCCCGAGCCGGAAGTGACTGCGGTCGAGCGCTCGGTCATCGGCAACAAATCGCCCTACGTGGTGCTGGGCAAGTCGTACAACGTGCTCGACGACACCCATGACTATGTCGAGCGCGGCACCGCCTCGTACTACGGCGCCAAGTTCCACGGCCGCCTGACCTCCAACCGCGAGGTCTACGACATGTACCAGTTCACCGCCGCGCACAAGACGCTGCCGCTGCCCAGCTTCGCCCGCGTGACCAACCTGGACAACGGCGAGTCGGTGATCGTGCGCGTCAACGATCGTGGCCCGTTCCACGATGGCCGCGTGGTCGACCTCAGCTACGCCGCCGCCGTGCGCCTGGGCATCACCCAGCGCGGCACCGGCAACGTCGAAGTGCGCGCGCTGCAGCCGGGCGAGGGCAACCTGCTGGCGCAGAAGCCGTCGCGCCGCGAGCGCCGTGCGGCCGAAGCCGCTGCAGCTGCCACGACCGTTGCGGCCGCACGCCCGGCCGCGGCTACGCGTGCCGCCGCGCCCAGCGATATCGACCGTCTGGTCCAGCGCCTGCCCGCCGATGGCACGCCGGCCCGCGGCCAGCCCGCCACCACCCAGGCCGCCAGCAGCGCCCTGCCCGAAGTGGCGGTCAGCAGCCTGCCGCCGAGTGCCGCGCCGGTGCGCAGCGCCGCCACCGCTCCGGTGGCCGTGGCCGCCGCCGCCCCGCGTGCGGGCACGCCGACGGTCCGCAGCACGCCGGCCGCCACCCCGTCGCCGACGCTGTCGCAGCAGGTGGTGGGCGCGGTCATGGTGCAGGTGGCCAGCTTCTCCAGCCGCGACAACGCCACCCGCGCGATGGGCCAGCTCAACGCCGCCGGCATCGTCGGCGCGACCATCAGCGACATCGCCGCCGGTGGCCGTACCCTGTTCCGCCTGCGCGTACCGGCCAGCGACCATGCCAGCGCCGCGGAACTTGTCGGCCGCATCGCAGGTCTCGGCCTGGGTTCGCCGCAGATCGTGAAGGATTGATCCGCCCGGGCCGGTGCTGCCGGCCCCTGTCACACCGGCCGTACAATGGTCGTTCGAACCACCCTCCATTCTGGCCGTCTCCTGGAGCCTGCAGTCCAATGAATTTCCGTTCCGCCGCCACCGCCCTGGCCGCCACCCTGGTGGTTGGCCTGGCTTCCGCCCAGACGCCGCTGCCGACCCCGGCCACCCCGGCGCCCGCTGCTGCCGCCGCCCCGGCGGTCGTCGCCACGCCGCCGGCCCCGGTGCCGAGCACGTCCAAGGCCTGGATCCTGATGGATTACGCCACCGGCCAGATGCTGGCGGGCGAGAACGTCCATGAACAGCTGGCCCCGGCCAGCATCACCAAGGTGATGACCTCCTATGTGGTCGCCGCCGAGGTCAAGAACGGCAAGGTCCGCGCCGACGACCAGGTGATGATGAGCGAGCGCGCCTGGCGCGAAGGCGGCGCCGGCACCGACGGCAGCTACAGCGGCTTCCCGGTCAACCAGACCGCGCGCCTGGAGGACATGGAAAAGGGCATGGCGATCCAGTCCGGCAACGACGCCGCGATCGCCCTGGCCGAGCACGTGGCCGGCAGCGAGGAAGCCTTTGCTTCGCTGATGAACAGCTACGCCGCCAAGATCGGCATGAAGGACTCGCACTTCGTCAACGCCCACGGCCTGAGCGCCGAAGGCCACCACAGCACCGCCTACGACCTGGCTCTGCTGGGCCGCGCGATGGTGCGTGACTACCCGGAAACCTACGCCTACAACAAGGTGAAGGAATTCCAGGTCGGCAACATCAAGCAGCCGAACCGCAACCTGCTGCTGTGGCGCGATGGCAGCGTGGACGGCATCAAGACCGGCCACACCTCCGAAGCCGGCTACTGCCTGATGAGCTCGGCCCAGCGTGGCGACCAGCGCCTGATCGCCGTGGTGCTGGGTGGTTCGTCGGAAAAGCAGCGCGCCGATGACAGCCTGGCCCTGCTCAACTGGGGCTTCCGCTTCTTCGAAACCCACCGCCTGTACGAGCCGGGCAAGGCCGTGGCCGAGCACAAGGTGTGGAAGGGTGCCACCGACAAGGTGCAGCTGGGCGTGGCCCAGCCGATGCTGGTGAGTGTGCCGCGCGGTCGCTACAACGACCTGAAGCCGAGCATCGACGTGCCCAAGACCCTGGAAGCACCGTTCACCGCCGGCCAGCAGATCGGCACCGTCAAGGTGACCCTGGATGGCAAGGTCGTGGCCGAAGCCCCGCTGGTGGCCGTGGCCGCCGTCGAACAGGCCGGCTTCTTCAAGCGCCTGTGGGACAGCTTCTGGATGTGGTGGGAATCGGAATGATCCACGCCCCGGCGTGGTGAATGAAAAGGCCGGCGAAAGCCGGCCTTTTTGCTTTTTGTAGAGTCGAGCCATGCTCGACTGTCGTTGCGGTTCAACCGGTGTGCCGACCAACGGTCGGCACCTACCTACATCGAGCGGCTGATGGTGAAGCTGCCGAACACCGGTGCTTCGCGCTGGCCGTTGAACTCGCGGGTGCTGTGGTAGCGCGCCATCGCGAACTTCCAGCGGCCGCGCATCACCGCGATGCCGTAGCCGCCGTAGGCCACCACGTGGCGCTTGTCGACGCTGTGGCTGTCGCGGAAGGTGTTGCCGTCCAGGGTGATATCGCGGATCACCCACGCCGCATCGGTGGTGGCGAACAGGTGCCACGACCAGCCGCTGGGCTTGCCGCCGCGGGTCGGCGCGGTGTTTTCACCGGCCGGGCGCAGCGGGGTGCTGCCGAAGTCGTCGGGCAGCTTCCAGCCGAAGCGCACTTCACCACCGAAGTTGGCCTTGGTTTCCAGGTTGCCGATCGAGCCGCCGTAGTGGCTGATCGCATCCCAGCCCCAGCCACCGGCGTTGACGCTGGCATCGCCCGGCCAGCGGCGCATGCGCTCGTGGGTGTACATCACCACCGGCTCGTTGTGCAGCTGGTTGTCCCAGCCCTGGAATTTCTCGTCGCCCAGCAGGTCGTGCACCGCGTTCTGCACCTGCTTGCCCTGCGCCCACGGGCCGACCACGCCCAGGGTCAGCAGGGTGGTCTGCAGGCGGTCGCCACGGCGGGCGTTGTAGCCAAAGCTGGCCACCAGCACGCCGGCATACGGCCGGTCATCCTCGATCAGGTCCTTGCGGGTGAAGTCGGTGGGCGTATAGATGCCCTGGCCGAGGCTGAAGATCATGTTCTGCTGCTCGAACTCACCCGGGTGCAGGCGCTCGAGGTGGCGGTTCACCCAGCGGGCCAGCCGCGGCAGGCAGGGATCATCGGTGTAGTCCACCAGGTTGGGCGAGACCAGGGTCAGCTGGGCGCCGTTGGTATAGCCCTGGTCCTGGTCCTTGGCGCCGAACAGGTCGTTGTCGACACGGAAATTGACCTGCGGCGGGTGTTCGCGCATCGCATCCGGGCCGCACTGCTGGGCGGCATGGGCAGTGAGGGGCAGGGCGGCGGCCGCCAGCAGGCCGGTCAGGCCGAGGGTGGCGGCTGTACGCATGGATGGAATGATCATCGGGTCGTTGGCGTGTGAAGGTCGGTTTATGCAACAACAGACTACTCCCGTCCCCGTGACGGAACGAGCCGTCCGCCTTCACTTGTCTGTTCCGTAAAACGCACTTGTCCTCCCAGCAAAACCGGTCGCCGCTCCGGCGCAGGCTGAACCGGTCCGCAGCCTGCAACGCAGCAGCCTGCCCGTGCGCCGTTTGACGTTGATGAATACTCTTGGGTTTGTTGCCCTGCGGCCCGATAATGGGTCCATGGAAATCAAGTCCGACAACCCCGAACACGGCTTCCAGTTCCCCGGTCAGTTCGAGCTCAGCGCGATGGGCCCGGCCAACCGCGGTCTGGAACAAGAACTCCCCCGCCTGCTGATCTCCGCTGGCGTCGACGTGGTGAACGAGCGCATCAGCTGGAAGCATTCGTCCAACGGCAAGTACGTCTCGGTGCGCCTGGTATTCCGGGCCGAGAACCGCGAGCAGTACGACGTGGCCCACCAGGCCCTGCGTGACCACCCGGAAGTGAAGTGGACGGTGTAGCCACCAGCTGCGCGGCCGAGCCTGCCCCCGGGCAGCGTCCGGCCCGCCCTGCGGTGGTGCGCGACCTCGGTCGCCAGGCCTATGAACCGGTCTGGCGCGCCATGCAGCGCTTCACCGATCAGCGTACCGACGACGACGCCGACGAACTGTGGGTGGTCGAACACGATCCGGTGTTCACCCTCGGCCAGGCCGGCAAGGACGAACATGTGCTGGCGCCGGGCGATATCCCGGTGCTGCACGTCGACCGCGGCGGCCAGGTGACCTACCACGGCCCGGGCCAGATCGTGGTCTACCCGCTGCTGCGCCTGCCGCGGCTGGGCATCGGCGTGCGCGACTATGTCTGCCGCATCGAACAGGCTCTGATCGACACCCTCGGCGAATGGAACATCGGTGCCGAGCGCCGTGACGGTGCGCCGGGCGTCTACGTGGGCGATGCGAAGATCGCCGCCCTCGGCATCCGCGTCCGCCGCGGCTGCACCTTCCACGGTCTGGCCTTCAATGTGTCGATGGACCTGGAACCCTTCCACCGCATCAACCCCTGTGGCTACCAGGGGCTGCAGGTGACCTCGGTGGTAGACTTGGGAGGCCCGTCCGGGATGGACGCCGTCAAGCCGGTGCTGCTGGACCATCTGGCCCGCCAGTTTGGCCTTCTGCTGCAGCCCACGCCCGAACTGCCCGATCTTTCTGCGGCCGCCTGACCGCCCCCCGGAACTGCCATGACTGAGACCACCGCCCGCACCATTCCCCTGCAGATCGTGCAGGCCGAGCTTCCGTCCGCCGCGCCGCTGCAGGTGGGCGTCAAGCAGATGGGCGGGGACAAGATCAACCGTTCGCCGGTGCAGTTCGCCGACGCACCGGTGCTGCGCAAGCCGTCCTGGATCCGCGTGCGCATTCCTTCGGGCAATGCCGTGCAGAACCTGAAGGCCAAGCTGCGCGAGAACCGCCTGGTGACCGTGTGCGAGGAAGCCAGCTGCCCGAACATCCACGAATGTTTCAGCCACGGCACCGCCACCTTCATGATCCTGGGCGAGGTCTGCACCCGTCGCTGCTCGTTCTGCGACGTGGCCCACGGCCGCCCGAAGCCGCCGGATGCCAACGAGCCGGCCACCCTCGGCCAGACCGTGGCCGACATGGGCCTGAAGTACGTGGTGGTGACCAGCGTCGACCGCGATGACCTGCGCGACGGCGGTGCCCAGCACTTCGTCGACTGCATCACCGCCATCCGCGAGAAGTCGCCGGGCACCCGCATCGAAGTGCTGACCCCGGACTTCCGTGGCAAGGGCCGCATGGAGCGCGCGCTGGAGATCCTGGCGCAGAACCCGCCGGACGTGTTCAACCACAACATCGAAACCGTACCGGACCTGTACCGCAACGTGCGCCCGGGTGCGGATTACCAGTGGTCGCTGACCCTGCTGAAGAACTTCAAGGCGCAGCACCCGTCGGTGCCGACCAAGAGCGGCATCATGCTGGGCCTGGGCGAGGAGTTCGAGCAGATCAAGGCCACCATGCGCGACCTGCGTGCGCACGACGTGGACATGATCACCATCGGCCAGTACCTGCAGCCGACCGCGCATCACCACCCGGTGCTGAAGTACTGGACCCCCGAGGACTACAAGGCGCTGGAAGACTACGGCTACGAACTGGGCTTCAGCCACGTGGCCTCCGGCCCGATGGTGCGCTCGTCGTACCACGCCGACGTCCAGGCCAAGGGCGCAGGGGTTTCCTGACCGGTAGCGCCCTCTCCCATGGTGGGTGCGGACCGTTGGTCCGCACGCTTCCGCCGGGCATGGCCCGGCGCTACCAATGGATGCGGACCTCCTCACCGCTGGGTGCGGACCTCTTCCCCGGTGGGTGCGGACCGTTGGCCCGCACGCCTTGCCCTGCATTCACAATTTGCTACACCGGCCCCGCTAGGCTGGATTTCCACCGAACGCGGCCGGGTGACAAACACGGCAACTTTCGGCACTGTCGTGGTGTCTGAACACCCTGCAGTCTCCCCCTTGGCAAGGCGCCTTCGAGCACGTTCATGAAATTCAAAGCCCCCGCATTCCTGATGGCCCTGGCGCTGGTCGCGCCGCTGGCGCTGGCGGCCAAGGCCGACTCGCCGGCGCTGCCGGCGGCCGCGACCGCCGACCAGGTCACCACCTCCAAGCTGGTCTACGGCCTGCTGTCCGACAGCCGCTACGCCTACCGGCCGCGCGCGCTTGACGAGGCCACCTCCAAGGACGTGTTCAAGCGTTACCTGGAAACCCTCGACGGCGGCAAGCAGTACTTCACCCAGGCCGACGTGACCCGTTTCGCGCCGTTCCAGGCCGGCATCGCCAACGCCATCCGCGGCGGCGAGCTGGAGCCTGCCTTTGAAGTGTTCGCCGTCTACAAGCAGCGCGTCGGCGAGCGCGTCGGTTATGCGCGCAAGCTGCTGAAGCAGGAACCGGACTTCACCACCGACGAGCGCTTCGAGTACGACCGCAAGGACGTGCCGTGGGCGGCCAGCAACGCCGAGCTCGATGAGCTGTGGCGCAAGTCGGTGAAGAACGACTGGCTGCGCCTGAAGCTGGCCGGCAAGAAGTCCGACGACATCCGCAAGACCCTGGACAAGCGTTACGCGACGCTGGAAAAGACCGTCAACGAGCTGAAGGGCGAGGACGTCTTCCAGTTCTTCATGAACGCCTACACCAGCGCCGTCGACCCGCACACCGACTACTTCACCCCGCGCACCGCCGAGAACTTCAACCAGGCGATGTCGCTGTCGCTGGAAGGCATCGGCGCGCAGCTGCAGCGCCAGGACGACATGGTGGTGATCCGCGAGATCATCGCCGGTGGTCCGGCCGCCGTGGACGGCACCCTGAAGCCGGGCGACCGCATCGTCGGCGTCGGCCAGGGCAAGTCCGGGCCGGTGGACGATGTGATCGGCTGGCGCATCGATGACGTGGTGGCCAAGATCCGTGGCGCCAAGGACACCCAGGTCCGCCTGGAGTTCATCTCCGCCGAGGACGGCGTGGACGGCAAGCACCACACCCTGCTGCTGACCCGTCAGAAGGTGCGCCTGGCCGAACAGGCCGCCAAGGGCGAGACCATGACCATCCCGGGCAAGGATGGCCAGCCCGAGCGCAAGGTGGGCGTGATCAAGCTGCCTACCTTCTACCAGGATTTCGAAGGCCGTCGCCGCAACGCCGCCGATTACGCCTCGGCCACCCGCGACGTCGCCAAGCTGCTGGCCGGCTTCAAGACCGACAAGCTGGACGGCGTGGTGCTGGACCTGCGCAACAACGGCGGTGGTTCGCTGGATGAAGCCATCGAACTGACCGGCCTGTTCATCGAGCAGGGCCCGGTGGTGCAGGTGCGCGAATCCGGTGGCCGCGTCACCGTCAACAGCGACCGCAACCAGGGTGTTGCCTGGGACGGCCCGCTGGCCGTGCTGATCAACCGTGGCTCGGCCTCGGCGTCGGAGATCTTCGCCGGTGCCATCCAGGATTACGGCCGTGGCCTGGTCATCGGTGAAACCAGCTTCGGCAAGGGCACCGTGCAGAACATCGTCGACCTGGACCGCTGGCCAAGTGGCGAGACCCAGCGCTTCGGCCAGGTGAAGCTGACCATCGCCCAGTTCTTCCGCATCAGCGGCAGCAGCACCCAGCACAAGGGCGTGGTGCCGGACCTGGCCTTCCCGGCCAGCGTCGACGCGACCCAATTCGGCGAAAGCACCTACGACAACGCGCTGCCGTGGACCCGCATCGCCGCCGTGCCGCACACCCAGTACGGCAACTTCGCGCCGCTGCTGCCGAAGCTGGAAACGCGCCACGAAGCCCGTATCGCCACCGACAAGGAATTCCAGTGGTGGAACGAGGACGTGCAGCAGTTCCGCACCGAGGCGGCCAAGAAGTACGTCTCGCTCAACGAAGCCACCCGTCTGGCCGAGCGTGAGCGCCAGGACAAGCAGCGCAAGGACCGCCAGGTCATCCGCAAGGAACTGGGCCTGGCCCTGGACCCGCTGGCCGATGACAGCAGCGATGACGGCCTGACCGGCAACGAGCGCGACATCGTCAAGGATGCCGCCCGCGAAAAGGCCGCCGAGAAGCGTCCGGACCCGCTGCTGCGTGAATCGGCCTCGATCCTGTCCGATGCGGTGAACCTGCTGGAGACCGACCGCCCGCTGTCGGCCCAGGTGCTGCCGCAGTCCACCGGCGCCGGCCGCTGGGCCGACTGACCCGCCGCTGACGTGAAGTACCCCACGGGGCCGGCACTGCCGGCCCCGTTTTTTTTTCCGGTAGCGCCGGGCCATGCCCGGTGGGCGTCGATGAACCGGGAGCAACGGGGTCGGGGGCTTCGACCCGGCGCACACGGCCCCGGGTCTACCCTTGGGGCTTCCGTTCTCGCAGGAGTACCCATGCGGGCCTCCCGTCTTCCGCTGTCCCTGCTGGCCGTGGCCAGTACCCTGGTCCTGGCCGCTTGTGGTGGCCGTGCCGCCGACAACAGCCTGCTGCGCGAATCCTTCGATTCGGGCGACACCTTCTCGCGCACCGTCGATGGCCGCCCGGCCGAGGCCTGTGAAGCGGCGCGTCGCACCCTGCTCAGCCAGGGCTACGCGATCGCGCGTGCCGACGATGGGCAGGTGGAAGGCAACAAGAACTTCCAGGTGCGCGAGGACGACCATGAGCAGCTGGTGCTGCGCATTTCCTGCGCACCCCGCGGCAGCGAGCAGGCGCTGGTGTTCGTCAGCGCCGTACAGGACCGCTATGCGCTGAAGAAGAGTCCTACCTCGGCCAGCGTCGGCGTGGGTGCGCTGGGCTCGGTGTCGCTGCCGTTCGGCAGCAACGATGATTCGCTGGTGAAGGTCGCCAGCAGCACGATCACCGATTCCGATTTCTACCGCCGCTTCTTCGACCGCCTGCACCAGTACCTGCCGGCGGCCGCAGCGGCGAAGCCTACGCCTACGCCTACGCCCGCCCCGCAACCGGCGGCGGTGCAGGAGCCGGCGCCAGCGGCTGTACCTGAGCCCGCACCCGCAGCACCGGCCACCCCCAAGCCCGACGAGCCCGTCCCGCAACCTGCAGCCGAACAGGGCTGACGATGAGGGGCAGGGCGCTGGGGTTGGCCCTGCTGCTGGGCTGGCCCGTCGTTGGCAGCGCCGCCACCGGCGCGTGCGCGCACGGCCTGCTGCAGCGGCTGGGCTGGCGCTTCGAAACTGCCACGATTGAAGCGCCGAGCATCCGCGGCGGGCCGGTCTGCACGCGCGCGTCGCTGCAGGCTGCGCAGCGGGCCGGCGACCTTCAGGTGCGCTGGCCGGCGTCGATGACCGACGACGCGCGGCAGGCCCTGTTGCAGCGTCTGCTCGACGACCCTGCCACGGTCTGCGCCTACACCTTCGAGCTGGGCGCAGCGGCGCAACGCGCGGCGCAGGCGCTGCAGGACAACCCCGGATTCCGCTTCAGCGGCCTGCAGCTGGGCTGGATCGGTTTCGGCGCACACGGCGCGCCTGCGCAGGGCTGGCAGAACACCCGCAGCTTCGGACGTGGCTACACGCCGCTGGCCGGCAACAGCCGCGCGCTGGATGCGTTCTACACCGGCAATGTGCGCGCCGAATGTGGCGTGGGCCGCCAGGTCGCGCAGCTGGCCACCCAGCGTGAGCTGTACGGCGATGCCGCCTTCGATGCCGAATTCGCGCCCGCCGAGCTGTCGATCGGCACTTTGCTGGGGCTGCACGACACCGACAGCATCCTGCTCGGCGCGCAAGCCGGTGAGTTCTTCGCTGATGGCAAGGCGGTGCGCACCGCGGCGATGGGCCGCACGGCTTTCCTCGGCGTGCCGGGTTTCATCGAACACGTGGGCGACGTCGCCACGCTGGACGACCTGAGCAACCAGGCCGAGAATTTCATTGTCGTCGACGTGGGTGCAGATGCCGCACAGGCATTGGCCGCGCACGGCGGGCTGGCCTGGTACGACCAGCGCAACGCCGAGATCTGGACGCTGGCGCAGGGCATTCCGCGGCTCGGCCGCCGTTACTTCGAACGCCTGTTGTACGAACGCGACCCCGGCCTGCGCGCGCAGCTGCAGCCGCGTTTCCAGGCCACGCTGGCGCGCATGGACCAGCTGCTGGACGATCCGTTCTACCGGCAGTTCGTGATCTATGTGCACCCACGCGGTATACGTCCCATCGGTTACCACATCATCCGCCTGCTCGACCGCAACCCACGCACGTCGTTTTCCATCGACCTGGCGTTGCACAATCTGCATACCACGCTCTTTCGGCGTTGGCGCGAGGCGCAGCTGCGCCACTGCGCGGCGACCGGCCGGCCAGGCAGCCTGACCCTAGACCCCAACTGAAGGTGAAACAATGGACATTGCAATGATCGGCCTCGGCCGCATGGGCGCCAACATGGCCCAACGCCTGCATCGCGGCGGCCACCGCGTGGTCGGCTACGACCCGGGCGAAAGCGCCCGCCAGCGCGCCGCCGAAGCCGGCCTGGAGGTTGTCGATTCGCTGGCCGCGGCGGTTGCCGCACTGCCGGTGCCGCGCGTGGTGTGGCTGATGGTGCCGGCCGGCGAGACCGTCGACCAGACCCTGGGCCAGCTGACCCCGCACCTGGCCGAAGGCGATATCGTCATCGACGGCGGCAACTCCAACTACCAGGACTCGATCCGCCGCGCCAAGGCGCTGGCCGAGGATGACCTGGGCTACGTCGACTGCGGCACCAGCGGTGGCGTCTGGGGCCTGCAGGAAGGCTACAGCCTGATGGTTGGTGGCGAAGCGTCGGTGGTTGACCAGGTCGCGCCGCTGCTGCGCACCCTGGCCCCGGCCGAAGACCGCGGCTGGGGCCGTGTCGGCCCGTCCGGCGCCGGCCACTTCACCAAGATGGTCCACAACGGCATCGAGTACGGAATGATGCAGGCCTATGCCGAAGGCTTCGCGCTGATGGAGCGCAAGCAGGAGATGGAACTGGACCTGGCCCAGGTGGCCGAAGTCTGGCGCCACGGCAGCGTGGTGCGTTCGTGGCTGCTGGACCTGAGCACCGAAGCACTCAAGCGCAATCCGTCGCTGGATGGCATCGCCCCGTACGTCGAGGATTCCGGCGAAGGCCGCTGGACCGTCGCCGAAGCGATTGCCCTGGACGTGCCCGCGCCGGTGATCACCCTGTCGCTGCTGGAACGCCTACGCTCGCGCGAATCCAATTCGTTCACCGACCGCCTGCTCTCGGCGATGCGCAACGAATTCGGCGGCCACGCCATCAAGAAGTCGTAAGCCTCAAAACGGGGTCGGATCCCTTTCCGCAGGAAAGGGCTCTGACCCCATGGCGCCGACGGGAGCCGCCAAGGTGGCGCTGCGAGTTTGATCGAACATGCTGGAAAGCTGTGGAGCGGACTCTGCCCGCGACTGGCTGGAGTGAGCAGAATGTGCGTCGATTCCGATGCCGCGTCATCAGCTTGAAAATATGAGATCCAGGGTTTCGCTCAGTTCTGCGTTGTCATATTCGACTCCCGCAAGGTCAAGCTGGATCTGCGTCAGAGCGAGGTGTGGTGCGAGTGATTCCGGGCTCTTTACGGAAATAGTCAGCAACTGCTCGCACAGCTTATATGTAATGGTTTTTAGTGTTCTTCCGTTCGATTGATCGAACAGTTCACAGTAAATTCCATCTTCGTCATCTGACTTCGTGATGTCGATATAGCTTCCTTGTTCTCCCCACGTCACATAGATATAGGAAAGGCCGTCATCGTCGCTGACGACATGGTCAATCTCAGTTGCTTCGGCCCTCATGGCGTCTCCTCTGTATTCCGGTCGGGATATTTTCGCAGTCCCACTCCTCGTGACCAAAGCATCCACGCATGGCGTGGCTCTACTGTGTCGACCAAGGTCGACACCTACCAGGTCCAACCCCGTGCCGACCAACGGTCGGCACCCACCAACAGCATCCACCAACAGCATCCACCAACAGCAGCAGGTTCCAACAGCCGCAGGAAACTGTCGAAGGCGGGGTGGGTCCGGTTGAGGGGGTGTGAGCGGCATGGATGCCGCGACCAAGCCCCCATGGGTGAGGGCGCTTTGATTGCGAAGCCCTGCTTCGCAAGCGCCCGAACGCACAGCCGCCAGCGGCTGGGCCGGACCCCGGAGGGGGGTTTACGGCGTCCCCCTCAACCGGACCCACCTCGCCATCCCACGGAAAGCCAGCTTTTGACGTTGCTTCGGCTTCGGCAGGTGCAGGGCGCAGCCCTGCCGATCACCCCAACACCACCCGCCGTCCCTCGCGCGCACTCACCCTCCCCGCCTCCAGCAACCGCATCAGCTGCAGCGCCTGCTCCGCACTCACCGTCGGCTCGCCCTCGCCACGCATCGCCGCCGCAAACTGCGCATACAGCCGACGGTAGTCGCCCGGCTGGTTGTCCACCGTCGTGCGCTGCACGTTGTCCTCCGCATCACAGCGCCGCAGCTCGCCATGCCGCGGGTCGATGCCCCAGCCGGGCGCGCCCGGTGCCACGCCACGGCGCAGCTGCGCTTCCTGCACGTCCAGGCCGTGCTTGACCCAGCTGCCGTCGCGGCCATGCACCGCGAAATGCGGCGTCGGCGCCGCCACCAGCGAACCGGCATGCACGATCGCGCGATGCCGTGGGTAATGCAGCACCGCATGGAAATAGTCGACGCCGCTGCCGCCTTCGCGCTGCACCGCCAGATCGGCGTCGATCGCCTGCGGCCATCCGAACAGCACCAGCATCTGGTCCAGCAGGTGCGGGCCGAGGTCGTACCACAGGCCGCTGCCGGGTCCTTCCTGTTCGCGCCAGCGATCGCGCACCTGCGGCCGGTAGCGGTCGAAATGCGCATGGCATTCGGCCACCTCGCCCAGCGTGCCCTCGGCCAGCAGCGCCTGCAGGGTGAGGAAATCCGCATCGAAGCGCCGGTTCTGGAACACCGTGGCGATGCGCCCGGCATCGCGCGCGGCGGCCAGCACCGTTTCCGCTTCGGCCACGTCCAGCGCGAACGGCTTGTCGACCAGCACGTGCTTGCCGGCGGCCAATGCGGCAATCGCCAGCGGCGCGTGCTGCTCGTTCGGCGTGGCGATCACCACCGCGTCCACGGCGGGGTCATCAAACACCTCCTGCGCGGTGGCGCGCACATGCACATCGCTGAAGCTGCGCAGCAGCGTGTCGCGCTGCGAACTGACGATGCTGTGCAGGGCCAGCCCGGGCGTGTGCTGGATGAGCGGGGCGTGGAAGACACGGCCGGCCAGGCCGTAGCCGATCAGGGCCAGTTGCAGGTCGGGGCGCATGGACGGCTCCGCAGGGTGGGGGAGACAAAGCGTAGAACGTGGTTACGGGCGAGGCAAAACTGAACGGTTACCGTTGCCTTTCGCGGATTCACGGCAGCGTGACCCCGGCCCGACGCGTGCAACACAGGCACCTGTCCAGACTGGCAGCACATCCAGAAGGAGCACCGCACGATGAGCAACCTGACCCGTACCCTGATTGCTTCGTCCCTCACCCTGGGCCTGGCCCTGTCTTCTTCGGCCGTCATGGCCAAGGACCCGCCGAAGGCCGACCACGCTGCGATGACCCACGCCGATCGCCACGACTCCAACGAGCCGGTGACCGACAGCTGGATCACCACCAAGGTGAAGGCCGACCTGCTGGCCAGCAGCAATGTCCCGGGCACCGAAGTGAAGGTGGAAACGGTCAACGGTGTGGTCAGCCTCAGCGGCACCGTTGCCACCCAGGCCGAGAAGGACAAGGCCGTCACCACCGCCAAGGGCATCAAGGGCGTGACCCGCGTCGATTCGGCCGCGCTGAAGGTCAACGCCGCCGCCAAGCGCTGATCCCGGCGCTCGCTTGAAGTGGACAGGGGCGTCCCGCGAGGGGCGCCCTTGTCGTGCTGCCTCTGCCCGATTCTCCCGGAGTGAACGGCTGCGCTATATTGGCGGCATCGCTTCGTTGACGATGGATCATGGCGCTGGTGTTCAGTGATGACATCTGGGACCGTTGGCGGCTGCCTGCCCTGGCACTCGCTGCTGCTGCGATCATCATCGTCCCCTGGCTGACCCTGCGTCAGCTGCAGCAGGACAACGAACAGGCGATGGCCTGGGTCAGCCACACGCAGGCGGTAGGCGTGGCCCTGCAGCAGCTGCAGGCCGACGTGCGCGACGTCGAGTCGGCGGCGCTGACCCTGTCCAAGGGCGTGGATGCGCCCGGCCTGCGCGAGCGCATGGCCAAGGCCAATGACATTCCCGGGCGGCTGACCGAGCTGGCCCGGATGACCCGCGACAACCCCGACCAGCTGATCCGCATCGGCCGCATCGAGTCGATGCTGGAAGGGCGCATGGCGCTGGCCCGCCAGCTGGCGCGCTCGGAACCCAACACCGACCAGCGCGAGCTGGTGCAGGACCTGAGCACGCGCTACCCGATCCGTGGCCTGGTGGAAGAACTGCAGGCCAGCGAACAGAAGCTGCTGGCGGCGCGTGCCGAACAGGCGGCGCGCCAGCGCAGGCAGACCGAGCTGGTGTCGTGGAGCTCGCTGGTGGTACAGCTGTGCCTGCTGGGCCTGGTGCTGTGGCTGCTGCAGCGGCAGATCGGCCGCCGCCTGCAGGCCGAGCGGCAGTCGCTGCGCGCGGCCGCGCGTGCCGCCTCGGTGCTGCAGACCGTGCGCGAGCCCATCGTGCTGCTCGACCGCGACCTGCGCGTGCAGCTGCACAACCCGGCGTTCGCCGAACTGTACGGGCTGCAGGACGAACGTGCCGACGGCACGCTGCTGGCCGATGTCGGCGAAGGCGCGTGGCAGGATCCGGTGGTGCGCCAGCGGCTGTCCGACGTGCTGCTGCGTGGGCGCGAACTGTGGGACTTCGAACACGAACAGCGCACCGACGGCACGGTGCGCTACATGCTCATCAACGCGCGGCGCATGCCGCTGCCCGACACCGATGATGAAGTGGTGTTGATGACGGTGAGCGACGTGACCGTGCAGCGCGCCGTGCAGTGGCGCGTGGAAGAACTGAACCGCCAGCTGGAAGGCAAGGTGGCCCAGGTCTCGGAGGTCAACCGCGAGCTGGAGGCCTTCAGCTATTCGGTGTCGCACGACCTGCGCGCGCCGCTGCGCCACGTCGCCGGTTTCTCCGACAAGCTGTCGCGGCACCTGGGCGAGGGCGCCGACGAGAAGAGCCATCACTACCTGGATGTGATCTCCGGTTCGGCGCGGCGCATGGCGGCGCTGATCGACGACCTGCTGGTCTATTCGCGGCTGGGCCGCGCGGCGATGCGCCAGCAGGCGGTGGACATGCAGACGCTGGTGGCCGACACGCGGGCCATGCTCGATGCCAACCTGAAGACCGATGCCGAAAGCAGCGGTGTGGCCCACCACGTGGAGTGGAACATCGCACCGCTGCCGATCGTGGTGGCCGACGAGAACATGATGCGCCAAGTGTGGATGAACCTGCTCGGCAACGCGGTGAAGTACTCGGGCAACCGTGACCCGGCGCAGATCCGCGTGGACTACCAGCAGCAGGCCGATGGCGGCCATCAGTTCACGGTCAGCGACAATGGTGCAGGCTTTGACATGGCCTACGCCGGCAAGCTGTTCGGCGTGTTCCAGCGCCTGCACAAGGCCAGTGACTACCCCGGCACCGGCATCGGCCTGGCCAGCGTGCGCCGCGTGCTGACCCGCCATGGCGGCCGCATCTGGGCCGAAGCCGCGCCCGACGCCGGCGCCACCTTCCATTTCTATCTGCCTCCGGCACTGGATGCAGTCAACCAAGGGTCTTCCGCATGACGACGCTGCGCACCATCCTCCTGGCCGAAGACAGCCCGGCCGACGCTGAAATGGCCATCGATGCACTGCAGGAGGCCCGCCTGGCCAACCCCATCGTGCACGTAGAGGACGGCGTGGAAGTGATGGACTACCTGCTGCGTCGCGGTGCCTGGGCCAGCCGCGAAGAGGGCCTGCCGGCGGTGCTGCTGCTGGACATCAAGATGCCGCGCATGGACGGCCTGGAAGTGCTGCGGCAGATCCGCGAGCACGACGAACTGAAGCGGCTGCCGGTGGTCATCCTGTCGTCCTCGCGCGAGGAAAGCGACCTGGCGCGCAGCTGGGACATGGGCGTGAACGCCTACGTGGTGAAGCCGGTGGACGTGGATCAGTTCTTCGGCGCGGTGCAGACCCTGGGCAAGTTCTGGGCGCTGATCAACCAGGCACCGGACGTCGAGTAAGGCCATGCCCTTGACCGGTCCGGCCCTCGGGGCGCTGCGCATCCTGCTGGTGGAAGATTCACCGGAAGATGCCGAGCTGATGTCCGAACAGATGCTCGACGCGGGCCTGGACGCCCGTTTCGAGCGCGTGGAGAGCGGCCCCGAGCTGCGCCAGGCGCTGGCCAGCTTCGCCCCGGACATCGTGCTCTCGGACCTGAGCATGCCGGGTTTCTCCGGTGACGAAGCGCTGCGCATCGTGCGCGAGGCCGCACCGGATGTTCCCTTCATCTTCGTCTCCGGCACGATGGGCGAGGAGAACGCGGTGGAGGCCCTGCAGAAGGGCGCCAACGACTACATCATCAAGCACCACCCGGCGCGCCTGCCGTCGGCGGTGGCGCGCGCGGTGCGTGATGCGCGCAGCGCGGTGGAGCGCCTGCGCGTGGAAACCGAGCTGATGCGCGCGCAGCGGCTGGAGAGCCTCTCGCTGCTTGCCGCCGGCCTCAGCCATGACCTGCGCAACATCCTGCAGCCGCTGCTGATCATGCCGGACCTGCTGAAGGCGCGTACCGAAGACCCGCAGCTGCATCACCTGGCCGATGTCATCGCCGAGTGCGGCCGCCGTGGCCACGAGATGGCCGAATCGATGCTGTCCTTCGTGCGTGGCTCGCGCAATCCCAGCGAGCGCATCTTCATCGATGATCTGTTCCAGGCCGTGGCGCTGCTGTTGCGCAGCAACGTGCCCGAGGCGGTGAACCTCGAGCTGGAGGTGCAGGACGAAGGGCTGGTGGTCGACGCCAACTACACCGAACTGCAGCAGGTGCTGCTGAACCTGGCGCTCAACGCGATCCAGGCGATGCCGCAGGGCGGGCGCCTGAGCCTGACCGCCGAACATGCCGGCGAACGCGAGGGCGTGGACTGGCTGCGCATCGTGGTCGACGACGAAGGCATCGGCATGGATGCCGACACGCTGTCGCACCTGTTCAATCCGTTCTTCACCACCAAGGCCGACGGCACCGGGCTGGGCCTGATTTCCTGCAAGCGCATCGTCGAAGGTGCCGGTGGCAGCATCCATGTCAGCAGCCAGCTGGGGCAGGGCACGCGGTTCGAACTGCGGCTGCCGATGCATGAGCTGGCCGAGGGCGGTGAGCCGGTCGAACAGCTGGTGGCGCTGGGCAGTGGCCAGTCGATCCTGGTGGTCGATGGCGAAGCCACGCGCCTGTCGCTGCTGGGCAATGCGCTGTCGAGCCAGGGCTACCAGCTGCAGCTGGCTTCCGACGGCCCGGCCGCGCTGCGCTGGATGCAGCAGGAAGCCATGCCGGCGCTGGTCATTGCCGATGCCGGCTCGCGGCTGCTGCCGGCCAGCCAGCTGCTGGGCGAGATGGCCACGCTGGGCTACGCCGGCCCGGCGCTGGTACTGGAAGAGGCCGCGGTGGAGCTGGACACCAGCGCCTTCCCGGCGGGCATCGACGTGCATGTGCTGCGCAAGCCGCTGCAGATGCAGCAGGTGTTCCGCGCGGTGGCTGAAGCACTGGGTTGAAGGGGCTGCCGGCCAGCGGCCGGCACTACCGGATCAAGGCGAACGAAGCGCCATGCCCGGCGGGTTTCATGCGTCGGTGCCGGGCGCTTCCCACGGGAACCGCGGCAGGCTTGCCACTGCCTGCTCCAGCCGCCGTGACCAGTTGTTGTGGATGTCGGCATACAGCGGCGAATCGGCGGTGAAGCGCAGCTGCTGGCCCACCTGCAGTTCGCCCTTGCGCAGCATCACCATGTCGATCGGCAGGCCCACCGACAGGTTGGAACGGATGGTCGAGTCCAGCGACAGCAGCGCCGTGCGCGCGGCATCTTCCAGCCGCGTGGCCGGGCCCAGGATGCGGTCGAGGATAGGCTTGCCGTACTTGGATTCACCGATCTGCAGGTACGGCGTCTCCGGTGAGGCGGCAATGGCATTCCCCAGCGGGTAGACCATGTACAGGCCCGGCTGCTCGCCGGCGATCTGCCCGCCGAAGATCAGCGTGGCCTGCG
The DNA here is from genome assembly GCF_056759115.1 of Stenotrophomonas sp. STEN087. Lineage (NCBI taxonomy): Bacteria > Pseudomonadati > Pseudomonadota > Gammaproteobacteria > Lysobacterales > Lysobacteraceae > Stenotrophomonas > Stenotrophomonas sp. STEN087. Next base: position 25,166 of record NZ_JBRRCR010000056.1, read on the forward strand.
TGTTGACGCCGTCGTGGCCGTGTTCGGTGTGCTGGCACTTCACCTGGCTGTCCACCAGCAGCCCACCCACGTAGGCGGCGGCTTCGAACAGGTGGGTCATCTGCCGCAGGTTGGGCGTGCGCGCTTCGGCGGCATCACGCTGCAGGCGCGAGACCAGCAGCTGGGTGGTGGCCAGGTTGCCGGCGGCCATCAATACGAAGGTCGCCTCGCCGGGGTACTCGAACACGTGCAGCTTGCGGTGCACGCGGACATCGTCCAGCGCGGCATTGGTCCGGGTGTCGGCGGCGAAGACCAGGCCTTCGTCCACCTCGATTCCAACGCAATAGGTCATGTGGGTGTCCTATCATGTGCGTCCCGGATTGTAGGCAGGCCGCCGTGACGATGGCATGCCCACCCCACCCCCCTGAACGCCGTCACCGGAACCGCATGACCACCGTGCTCCTGAGCCTGGGCAGCAACGTCCAGCCGCGCCGCTACCTCCACGCCGCGGTGACGGCCCTGCGCGAGCGTTTCGGCGCGCTGCGGGTATCACCGGCCTACCGCACGGCCGCGGTCGGCTTCGATGGCCCGGCCTTCCTCAACAACGGCGTGGCGATCGAGACCGATCTGCCGCTGCAGGAACTGGACGACTGGCTGCACGCGCTGGAAGACGCGCACGGCCGCGACCGCAGCGGGCCGCGCTTCTCCGACCGTACGCTGGATATCGACGTGGTGTTCTACGGCGACCTGGTGGTGGAGGGCCCCGGCCACCTGCGCATCCCGCGACCGGAGCTGAAGCATGCCTTCGTACTGAAGCCGCTGGCGGACATCGCCCCGGACTTCATCGATCCGGTGAGCGGCCACGATCTGGCCACGCTGTGGCGCGCGCACAAGCAGCATGGCGAAGCGTTCGAGGTCGTGGACCTGGAATGATGGGGTTGTTGTTGTCGGGGCCCCGGCGGGACATAAGGTAGTTGGGGCCGGTCGGGGCGCGCCAATAAAATAGCAAAACACCGCCCCCAGCAGCGCCGGGGGGGGTTAGGGCGGGGGGTAGGGGCGGGGGCCCCCGAGGCGAAA
>NZ_JBRRCR010000057.1:0-26160 GCF_056759115.1 Stenotrophomonas sp. STEN087
CGCCCGACCCGCGCCGTACCCCCGTGGGGCCGGGCCCGCCCGGGGGCCGGCGGGGGGGCGGGGGGGGGTAAGGTGGGGGCCGGGGGGGGGGCCCCCCCCCCCGCCCCCGCCCCCCCCGCGCCCCCCCCCCCCCGCCCCCCCCCACTACCGCAGGGGTGTTTCCGGTGGGTGCGGACCGTGGTCCGCACGCTTTATAGTGTCGCCCATGAATAAACGGGCCAAGGGCGCCTCGCGCCCGCTCCTCTATCTCTCTGCCGCGCTGCTGGCACTGGCCAGCAGTTCGGCCATGGCCCTGGGCCTGGGTGACATCCGCGTGCTGTCGCGCCCCGGTCAGCCGCTTCTGGCCGAAATCCCGGTGGTGTCCGCCGATCCTTCCGAACTGCAGAACCTGCGCGTGGCGCTGGCCTCGGCCGTCACCTTCGAGCGGGTCGGCCTGCAGCGGCCCACCGGCCTGGTCAGCGAACTGCAGTTCGAGCTGACCACCAACAGCCAGGGCAGGGCGGTGGTGCGGGTGACCTCGCAGGCGCCGGTGGAAACCCCGTCGCTGAGCTTCCTGATCGAGGCCGACTGGGGCCAGGGCCGCCTGGTCCGCGAATACTCCGCGCTGGTCGATACGCCGGCCAGTGCGCTGGCCGTGGCCGAGCCGGAAATCGTCGCCCCGGCCGGCATGCTGTCCAACACCATCGCCCGCGACACGCCCGCGCCGGTCGCGCCGTCCACGCAGGCCGCATCGCCGGCGGCGCCTGCCGTCGCCGCCCGTGCGCCCGCACCGCGCCCGCGCGCCGCCGCGCCCGCGGCCAAGGCTGGCGCCGACGGCAACATCACCGTTCAGCAGGGCCAGACCCTTTCGCAGATTGCCGGTGAGCTGGCCCGTAGCAACCAGATCAGCCGCGACCGGGCGATGATCGCCCTGCTGCGCGCCAACCCCGAGGCCTTCATCCGCGGCAACGTGAACCTGCTCAAGCAGGGCGCGGTGCTGCGCGTACCCGGCAGCGATGCGCTGGCCGCGATCGATGGCAATGAAGCCGCCGCGCTGGTCCGCGAGCATGCCGCGCAGTGGCGCCAGGCGCGGACCGTGCCGCAGCCGGCCGGTGCACCCGCGCCCGCCGCCACGCCGACCGTGGCGGCGGCCACCGCCGCTGCCGCGACGGCCGGGGCACGTCTTGAGATCGCTCCGGCGCTGGCGTCCGATGCCACGCACGCGGGCACAACCACCGGCACCGGTGCCGGCAGCGAGGGTGACATGCTGGGCAATGAACAACTGCGGCAGGCCAGGGAAGACGTTGCCACCCGCGATGCCGAGATCGGCGAGCTGAAGCAGCGCGTGGCCGAGCTGGAGAAACTCAAGGACCAGCAGCAGTCGCTGATCGCGATGAAGGACAACGACCTGGCCGCTGCCCAGCAGCGCCTGGGGCAGGCACCCGGCGCGCCGGCCGGTGGCACGCCGTGGTACTGGCTGGGCCTGCCGCTGCTGTTGCTGGTGGCCGGCGCCGCCTGGCTGCTGCGCCGTCGCAAGCCCTCGCCGCTGCCGCCGCTGCGCGAGGAGGGCGATGCCGTGGCGCTGGCCGCTGCGGTGCCTGCCGGTGCTGCGCTGGATTCGCTGGCCGAACAATCGTCCTGGGTCACCGGCCACGAAGATGACGGCCGCCAGGAACCGTCGATGCCGGCCTGGGCCATCGAAGAGGATCATGTCGTCCACGCGCATGACGCGCAGGCCGACGAGGCGCCGTCTGCACTGGTCGTGCAGGAGGACGAACCGGTGGCGCAGCCCGCTGCGGATGTCGAGGCCTCCTGGCAGGTCGGGGCGCTGGTCACCGACGAGGGCGACGAACTGCCGCCGGCGGTGAGCGACGCACCGCGCTGGGACGAACCCGAGGCCGTGGCGCCGGAACCGGCCGACGCGGCCCCCGTGCCCGCCGATGCGATCGGCGTGCCCGACTATGCCCTGCACGCCGAGCAGCAGCCGGAATTCCGTGGCGTGTTCGATCTGCCGGCCGAGCAGGCCGAGCAGGCGCAGCCCGTGGAGGCAGCCAGCGAAGACCTGGACCTGGCCGCAGGCTTCAGCAGCAACGACTGGGCCCCGCGCGCGGGCCAGGAGCGCCTGGAACTGGCCATCGCCTACCTGGACCTCGGCGATGCGCAGACCGCGCGGACCCTGCTGGAAGAAGTCGCCACCGATGGCGACGTGCACTGCCAGGCCCAGGCGCGCGAACTGCTCGCCCGCCTGGACTGACCACTGGACCACAGGGGCCGCCCATGAGCCGCGAAAACCGCATCGACTACGTTGAGTTCGCCTCGGTCGACCCGGCCGCCAGCCGTGCCTTCTTCGAGGCCGTGTTCGGCTGGTCGTTCGTCGACTACGGCGAGGACTACACCGCCTTCGACGATGGCCGCCTGCAGGGCGGCTTCTTCCGCGGCCAGCCGCAGCGTGCCGAGGCCGGCGCACCGCTGCTGGTGCTGTATGCCGACCTGCTGGCACCCGTCGAAGCCGCAGTGCGTGCGGCCGGGGGGCAGGTCGTCCGGCCCGTTTTCTCTTTCCCCGGTGGCAGCCGCTTCCAGTTCGTCGAGCCCGGTGGCAACGAACTGGCGGTCTGGTCCGAACGCGACCCGGCCTGAGCGTCGCTCCACCCGCAACATCGAGGTAGCAGCACATGCGTTACGCGCTCGGCGTCGAGTACGACGGCAGCGATTTCAGGGGCTGGCAGAACCTGGGCGAGGGCGGACCCAGCGTCCAGGGCAGCCTGGAGAAGGCCCTGTCCTCGGTGGCCGACGCGCCGCTGCAGGTGGTCTGTGCCGGCCGCACCGATGCGGGCGTGCACGGCCAGTGCCAGGTCGTGCATTTCGATACCGACGTGGTGCGCGACCCGCGCGCCTGGATGCTGGGCACCACCACCCGCCTGCCGCGCTCGATCGCGGTGCGCTGGTGCGTGCCGGTGGCCGATGATTTCCACGCCCGCTTCTCGGCGCGCGCGCGCCGCTACCGCTACCGCCTGCTCAACCGCGAGGTGCGCCCGGCGCTGGACCGGCAGACCCTGAGCTGGGAACGGCGGGCGCTGGACGAGACCCTCATGCATGCCGCCGGCCAGGCCCTGCTCGGCGAGAACGACTTCAGTGCGTTCCGCTCGGTGCAGTGCCAGGCCCTGCATGCGCGGCGTGAACTGCAGTCCCTGCAGGTCAGCCGCCAGGGCGAGGTGATCGAGGTGGCGGTGCGGGGCAATGCATTCCTTCATCACATGGTCCGCAATATCGTCGGTTCGCTGATCATGGTTGGCAGCGGCGAGAAACCGGTGGAGTGGATCGCCGAGCTGCTGGCCGGCCGTGATCGCACCGTTGCCGGCCCTACCGCACCTCCGCAGGGGCTGGTGTTCCTGGGGCCGCTGTACCCCGACAACTGGCAACTGCCTGCCGAGGTCACCTTATGAGCCGCTCCTACTACCGTACCCGCATCAAGTTCTGTGGCATGACCCGCGCCGGCGATGTGCGCCTGGCCGGCGAACTGGGCGTGGACGCGGTGGGTTTCATCTTTGCCCGTGAAAGCAGCCGCCGGGTAGCCCCGGCCGAAGCCCGGGCGATGCGCCAGGCGATCGCACCGATGGTCGACGTGGTGGCGCTGTTCCGCAACAACAGCAAGGAAGAGGTGCGTGAAGTGCTGCGCACCGTGCGTCCAACCCTGCTGCAGTTCCATGGTGAGGAAGACGAGAGCTTCTGCCGCAGCTTCAACATGCCCTACCTGAAAGCCATCGCCATGGGCGGTCGCGAGGACGTCAACGCACGCACGCTGCAGCTGCGTTACCCGAGCGCGGCCGGCTTCCTGTTCGACAGCCACGCCCCGGGCGGCGGTGGCGGCACCGGCGTGGCCTTCGACTGGGCGCGCATTCCCACCGGCCTGCACCGCCCGTTCCTGCTGGCCGGCGGGCTGAACCCGGAAAACGTGAAGGACGCCATCCTCGCCACCCTGCCGTGGGGCGTGGATGTGTCCAGCGGCATCGAGGTCGAGCCGGGCATCAAGGACGGCTACAAGATGCGCACGTTCGTCGAGGAAGTGCGCAGCGCCGACTGCACCGTGCTGGAGTAACGGCACGGTTGCCCGTGCGGTGCCGCCTGCGGGCGGCCCGCACCTTCACATTTGTCCCTGCACGCATTCTTCACATAGGATGAAGGGAACGCTGCGGCCATGAAGGCCGCTGCCGGATGCACGGAAGCGCCCTTGGTGGGCGCGTTCCGAACAGGTGCCACGCGCCCCTCAGCCTAGGAAGGCAAGCGATGCAGGAGTTCTTCACTGTCGTTTTCGGCTACCCGACCTTGCCGTACAGCATCGTGCTGGCGGTATCGCTGGTCTATTGGGGACTTGCCGCTTTTGGCCTGGTAGATGATGGCTTCGGCGATCTCGGCGCCGATGGTGCGCTGGACGGCGGCACCGACCTCAGTGGCCTGTCGGCCCTGCTGCAGCGCTTCGGGCTTGGCGGCGTGCCGGTCATGGTCGTGGTCACCCTGCTGGGGTTCTTCGGCTGGGCGTTGACCTATTTCATCCATCTTTTCATCCTGCTGCCGCTGCCGGACGTGCTGCGCTGGGGCTTCGGCACGCTGGTGGCCGTTCTCGCGCCGCTGCCGGCCGTGCCGATCACCGCAGTGCTGCTGCGGCCCATCCGCAGCTTCCTGCAGCGCCTGCAGCCGGTTGCGCAGGCCTCCCTGCTGGGTCGGGTGGGCGTGGTCGCCTCGCCGCGGGTGGACGCCCGCAGCGGCCATGCCAACGTCGATGATGGCGGCGCCGGGCTGATCCTGCAGGTGCGCAGCGACATCGAACTGCAGCGTGGCGAGCGCATCGTGCTGGTCGAGCACGTGGCCGAACAGCACTACTACCGGGTGGTCCGCGCCGACGCGGTCGCCCTCGATTTCCAGGACAACCTGCTTCCGGGCAACAAGGAGAATCACTGATGAGTTTCGCTGGCGCGGCCCCCTTCCTGATCGGGATCATCGTCGTCGTAGGCCTGCTGCTGGGCCTGGCCGGACTGTTCAAGGCGTTCTACCGCAAGGTCGACCAGGGCGTGGCCCTGATCGTCAACGACATGAGTGCCACGCCCAAGGTGCACTTCACCGGTGCGCTGATCATCCCGGTGCTGTACCGCGCCGAGCTGATGCGCATCAGCCTGATCACCCTGCAGATCGACCGCCGCGGCAAGGAAGGCCTGATCTGCCGCGACAACATGCGCGCCGACATCGCCGTGGCCTTCTACCTGCGGGTGAACGAGACCCAGGCCGACGTGCTGCGCGTGGCCAAGGCCATCGGTGCCGACCGTGCGTCGGACAAGCACGCGGTCGATGAGCTGTTCAACGCCAAGTTCTCCGAGGCGCTGAAGACGGTCGGCAAGAAGTTCGACTTCACCGAGCTGTTCGAGAAGCGCCAGGAATTCCGCGACGAGATCATCGCGGTCATCGGCAACGATCTCAACGGCTACGTGCTGGAAGACGTGGCCATCGATTACCTGGAGCAGACCCCGAAGTCGCTGCTGGATCAGTTCAACATCCTCGACGCGCAGGGCATCCGCAAGATCACCGAGCTGACCGCAGCGCAGAACGTGGTGACCAACGAGCTGGAGCAGAACGAGAAGCTCGCCATCACCAAGAAGAACGTGGAAGCGCGCGAAGCGCTGCTGGCCCTGGAACGCCAGCAGGCCGAGGCCGAGGCGCGGCAGAAGCGCGAGATCGAGACCATCCGCGCACGCGAGGAAGCCGAGACCGCCAAGGTGCAGGAAGAGCAGCGCCAGCTGTCCGAGAACGCGCGCATCGAAGCACAGCAGCTGATCGAGATCCGCGACCAGAACCGCCTGCGCGAAGTGGAAGTGGCCGAACAGAACCGCCAGCGTGCGGTGGCCATCGAAGCCGAGCGCGTCGAGCGTGCGCGCCAGCTGGAGCAGGTCACCACCGACCGCGAAGTGCAGCTGCAGGGCGTGGAGCGCGACAAGGTGGTCGAGCAGGGCAAGATGGACGTGGCCAACATCACCCGCGAACGCATCTCCATCGACAAGACCGTGGCCCAGGAAGAAGAGCGCATCAAGGAAGTGCGCGAGGTCTCCGAGGCCGACCGCCAGAAGCAGGTGCTGATCCTGGAAGCCGAAGCGAAGGCGCAGGAATCGCTGGTGCGCGAAGTGAAGGAAGCGCAGGCCCGCGAAACCGCCTCCAAGCACCGTGCCGTGGAGCTGACCACCCTGGCCCAGGCCGAGCACGAAGCGGCCGGCAAGCAGGCCGAGGCCAAGCGCCTGCTGGCCGACGCGTTCCGTGCCGAACAGGCCGCGCCGGGCCTGGCCGAAGCGCAGGTGCGTGAAGCCTCCGCGCTGGCCATCGAGAAGGTCGGCATCGCCGAAGCCCGCGTGATCGAAGCCAAGGCCGAAGCCAACCTGAAGCAGGGCAGCAACGAGGCCCGCGTGCTGGCCGAGACCCTGCAGGCCCAGGCCCAGGGCGAGGAGAAGATGGGCCTGGCCCGTGCCACCGCCACCGAATCGCTGGGCAACGCCGAAGCCGGCGTGGTGCAGAAGAAGCTGCTGGCCGAAGCCGAGGGCCTGGTGCGCAAGTTCGAGGCGATCGCTTCGCTGAGCGACCAGGCGCGTGGCCACGAAGAGTTCCGCATGATGCTGGACAACAGCCTGAAGCAGGCGCTGGCCTCCATCGAAGCAGGCAAGGAAGTCTCGCGCGAGAACGCCAACGTCATCGCCAGCGCGCTGCGCAACGCCGACATCGACCTGGTCGGTGGCGACGGTGGCATGTTCGAGAACCTGGTCAAGGCGGTGTCGCTGGGCAAGTCGATCGAAGGCTTCGCCGGCAAGAGCCCGATCGTGCAGGAGCTGATGCAGCGCTACCTGGGCGTGGCCGTGGCCGAACCGGCACCGCGGCAGATCGCCGGGGACGCCGAGGTGGCACCGACCGTGTCGGCCGCCGTGGTCGACAGCGACCGTTGATGCACCGGGCGATGGCCGCTGCGGCCATCGCCCGCCCGCGCCGGCCGCGACCACGGCCGGCCGTCCGTGAGCCGGAAGCCTGCTGATGTCTGAAACCCATCCGTCCGCCGAAACCCCCGCGCCGGAGGCCGGCGGCAACACCGTCGACCAGGCCGTCGCCCAGGGCGGTGCCTACGAAGTCCTGCGCCGCCGCCTCAGCGAGCAGGGCCAGCGCCTGCAGGCCCTGGCCGAGACCCTCAACCGCCAGCGCCTGTCCGAATTCGGTGACAGCCGGCTGGAGGTGATCGGCCGCTTCCGCATCCGCAGCGAGAACAACTGCGTCGGCCGGGACATCGTCCAGGTCGGGCCCGACCGCCTGCTGTTCGGCTACAACGTCTACATCGGGCTGAAGACCCACACCCGCATCGAGGATGTGTTCGGCCTGTACCGGCTGGTGCAGGGCAAGGATGGCTACGACGTCGCTTCGCTGGAGCTGAAGGGCAGCTTCCTCGACCAGCCCGGTTTCGTGCACGACTTCAACGAGCTGTATTCCTACTACAAGCATGCGCGCCTGCTGCAGCTGATCGTGGTCGGCGACAAGCTGCTGGCCTCGTTCCAGATCGGCGAGCGCAGCAGCGATGTGCGCGTGTTCCGCTGGGCGCTGTCGCGCGAAGGCGAGCTGACCTATCTCGATGCGCGCGGCGAACGCGATATCGCGCTGCCGCCGCCGTTCGATTTCGAATGGACCAAGGCTACCCGCGACCTCGCGGTCAACGGCCGCCACTCGCACCTGAACATCCTCGACACCCTGTTCGTGGAGACCACCGGTGGCGACCTGACCATCAAGGTCGAGAACAACACCGAGACCGGGCAGGGCATCTACAGCGAACCGGTGGAGGACAGCACGCAGTCGCTGGACGACGCCCAGTTCGAGTTCGCCCGTGTCGGCTCGCTGCTGCTGCTGAAGGTGCTGCCGTACCGCGAGACCGTCTGGCGCGGGCTGATCTACAACACGCTCACCGGCGACATCGTGCGCAACGACGCCATCGTCCAGGCCTGTGTGCAGCTGCCCGAAGACCACGGCGTGATCTTCCCCGGCGGCTATTACCTGCAGGGCGGCGAGCACAAGGCCTTCGATGCCTCGATGGCCGGCATGCAGTTCAAGCGCAGCATCCGTTCGCCCAATGGCGAGGACGTGCTGTACATCTTCTATGAGCGCGAAGGCGGGCGCTCGGCGCTGTTCGTCTACAACACCATCCAGCGCGTGCTGCAGAACCCCGTGTTCGGCCACGGCTATGCGTTCATGCAGGATGGGCGCATGGTGCTGTTCCATGCCGAGGGCACCGAGCCCACGCGCATCCACCCGATGCAGGTCTGGCAGACGCCGTTCAGCAGCGACGAGTTCGCCGCCAGCCGTCCGCCCGGCAACACCTTCATGGGCCGCATCGGCAATGCCGAGCTGGTGCGCGGCATCTCCAACCTGTTCAACCTGGCCCGCGAGATCGACGGCCAGGATGTCTCGGTGCAGCGCTACCAGCGCCTGGTGGCCGACACCCGCCGCCTGTTCGACGCCCACCACTGGCTGGGCGACGAGGCCTGCGACGGCGCCGAGGCGCTGCTGCGGCAGATCAGCGCCACCGGCGAATCGGTGCTGGACGAATACGAGAAGGTCCAGTCCATCCGCGAGCAGTCGGCGCAGGCGATGGTCGAGGCGGAGGCCAGCTTCAAAGCCCTGCTGGGCCGGCTGCAGCCGCAGAACTGGAACGAGGTGCAGGCCTTCGTCGAGGCACTTAACGAGATCACCGCGCTGCGCGGTCGCCTGCTGACCATCCGCGAGCTGCGCTACATCGACACCGCGCGCATCGAAGCGATGGCCGCCGAACTGGTACAGGCGCAGGACCGGGTCGGCGCCGCCACCGGCGAATTCCTTGCCGGCGATGCCGCGCTGGCGCCGCTGGGCAGCCGCCTGCAGGTGCTGGACGAAGCCGCCCAGCAGGCAGCCAGTGCGCGCCAGCTGGACGAGCAGCTGGACGGCATGCGCGGCATGGCCAGCGACCTGGACATGCTGTCCGAACTGATGGCCGGGCTGAAGGTGGACGATGCTACCGCGCGTACCCGCGTGGTCGAATCGATTTCCGCGCTGTACGGGCGCCTGAACCAGGCGCGCACGCGCGCCGAGCAGCGACGCCGCACCCTCGGTTCGGCCGAGGCCGTGGCCCAGTTCGCCGCGCAGTTCGCCCTGTTCTCGCAGTCCATCACCAGTGCGCTGGCGATGGCCAGCGACCCGGAAAAGGCTGACGAGCAGCTGTCGCGCCTGCTGGTGCAGCTGGAAGAACTGGAAAGCCAGTTCGGCGAGCACGAGCAGTTCCTCGGCGACATCCTCAGCAAACGCGAGGAGCTGGTCGAGGCCTTCGAGACGCACAAGCAGGCGCTGCTGGATGACCGCCAGCGCAAGGCGCGTTCGGTGCTCGACGCGGCCAACCGCATTCTCGATGGCCTGGCCAAGCGCACCGAGCGCTTCGCCACGGCCGACGAGCTCAATGCGTTCTTCGCCGGCGATCCGCTGATCCTCAAGCTGCGCGAACTGGCCGAGCGCCTGCGTGCGCTGCGCGACAACGTCAAGGCCGATGACATCGAGGCGCGCCTGAAGGGCGTGCGCGACCAGGCGGTGCGCCAGCTGCGCGACCGCAGTGATCTGTACGAGGCCGGTGGCAGCGTGGTCCGGCTCGGTCCGCGGCATCGTTTCAGCGTCAACACGCAGGCGCTGGACCTGACCCTGCTGCCGCGTGGCGACACGCTGGCCATCCACCTCACCGGCACCGATTTCCTGGAAACCCTGCACGATCCGGAACTGGATGCGCTGAAGCCGTTCTGGCCGGTGACCCTGGATTCGGAATCCAATGCGATCTACCGCGGCGAGTACCTTGCCGGCAGCCTGCTGCTGGCCGCGCAGGCCGGCCGCGACGGCCTGGACCTGGCCCAGCTGCAGCACGACGTCGCCAGCCCCGAGGCGCTGGACCAGCGCGTGCGCACGTTCGCCGCACCGCGTTACCGCGAAGGTTACGAGCGTGGCATCCACGACCATGACGCCGCGCTGATCCTGCGCGCGCTGCTGCCGCTGCAGCAGTCGGCAGGCGCGCTGCGGCACGCACCTCGCGTGCGCGCACTGGCCCTGCTGTTCTGGGCGGCGCAGCAGCGCGAGGACGCGGTGAAGCAGTGGCCCAGCCGCCAGGCCGGTGCGGAGACCATCGCCCGTCTGTTCGGCTCCGACGAAGGACGCAGCGCCCTGCGCACGGAAATGGCGGCAGCCATCGCCACGTTCGCGCAGGCCGAAGCCTTGCCGTTCGACGATGAAGCCGCCGAGGCGGCGGCCGCTTACCTGGGCGAAGAACTGATCAACGGCGAGCCGGTGTTCAGCACCAGCAAGCATGCACAGGCGCTGCTGGATGCGCTGGCCCAGCAGCTGGAACAGGCCGGGCAGCGCGAGGCGCTGGAGCGTGCGCTGCAGCGTGCACAGGAGCCGCTGGCCGCGCGCTGGGCGCTGGCCGGGCAATGGCTGCGCGCGCTGGCCGGTCTGCCTGCCCAGGCCGCACATGCCGGCTATGCCGACGAGGCCGCGGCACTGCTGCTGGTGCAGCGCCAGCTGCGCACGCGCGGCAGCGACGCACCGCTGCGGGTCGACGTGGCGGGCCTGCTGGGCGAACACCCGCGCATCCACGGCGGCACGCTGTCGCTGTCACTGGATGATTTCCTGGCACGCCTGCAGCACCACCTGAAGCGTTTCGTGCCCGATTTCCACGCTTACCAGGCGGTGCGCCAGGGCATCATCAACCGCGAACGGCAGACCCTGCGCCTGTCCGAATTCAAGGCGCGGCCGCTGTCCTCGTTCGTGCGCAACAAGCTCATCAACGATGTCTACCTGGGCGTGATCGGCGACAACCTGGCCAAGCAGATGGGCACGGTGGGCGAGAACAAGCGCAGCGACCTGATGGGCCTGCTGATGATGATCTCGCCGCCGGGCTACGGTAAGACCACGCTGATGGAATACGTGGCGCACCGGCTCGGCCTGGTCTTCATGAAGATCAACGGCCCGGCGCTGGGCCACGAGGTGCGCTCGCTGGATCCGGAACAGGCGCCCGACGCAACCTCGCGGCAGGAGCTGGAAAAGCTCAACCTGGCCCTGGAGATGGGCAACAACACCATGCTGTATGTCGATGACATCCAGCACACCCATCCCGAGTTCCTGCAGAAATTCATCTCGCTGTGCGATGGCACCCGCCGCATCGAAGGCGTGTGGCGTGGCCGCACGCGCACCTACGACATGCGCGGCAAGAAGTTCTGCGTGGTCATGGCCGGCAACCCGTACACCGAGTCGGGCGAGGTGTTCAAGATTCCGGACATGCTGGCCAACCGTGCCGACATCTACAACCTCGGCGACGTGCTGGGCGGCATGGAGGCGGCGTTCACCCTCAGCTACATCGAGAACAGCCTGACCTCCAACCCGGTGCTGGCACCACTGGCCACCCGTGACATGGCCGACCTGTACCTGCTGGTCGACCGTGCGATGGGCAAGGACGTGTCGACCAACGGACTCAGCCACGCCTACAGTGGCGCGGAGGTCAACGAGATCACCGCCACCCTGCAGCGCATGCTGCGCGTGCGCGACGTGGTCTACCGGGTCAACCAGCAGTACATCGCCAGCGCCGCGCAGGATGACCGCTACCGCACCGAGCCGCCGTTCCGCCTGCAGGGCAGCTACCGCAACATGAACAAGCTGGCCGAGAAGATCTCGCCGGTGATGAACGAGGACGAGCTGCAGCAGCTGATCTCCGACCACTACCTGGGCGAGGCGCAGCTGCTGACCACCGGTGCCGAGGAGAACCTGCTGAAGCTGGGCGAGCTGCGTGGCGTGCTGGATGAGGCGCAGGCGCAGCGCTGGGCGCAGATCAAGCGTGACTTCCTGCGCAACAAGGCCATGGGCGCCGACGACAGCGATGTCGGTGGACGCGTGGTCGCGCAGCTGGCCGACATCGCCAGTGCCCTGCAGCTGCCGCCGGCCGCGCCCCTGCCGGCTGCGGAGCCGGCGCCGTGGCCGGCACTGCTGGAGGCGCTGCAGCGCCTGGCCGAAGTGCGCCCGGCAGAGCACCCACCATCAGAGCCCGCACCCACGGCGCCAGTGGAGCCGGTGCAGATCGCTGCGCCCAGCGCTCCGGCCACGCCGCTGGCTGATGACCTGCAGGCCGGGCTGGCGCCGCTGGTGCAGCTGCTGGTCGCTTCGCAGGCACGGCAGGAACAGGTGTCGCAGACCCTGGCCGCATTCGCCGGGTGGGCCCGGCAGCAGGTCGAGGCCGCGGCCGGCAGCAACGCCGCGGCGGTGCGCCGTCCGCGCGTGCGCCGCGCCACCACGCCGGAGGAACGCGCACTGGATGAGGCGCTGATGCGCCACTTCTACGGCGAGTCGCTGCCCGCCGATGCCGATGAGGGCACACCGATGCCGCCGCCGCTGCCGTGACTGACACTGCGCCCCTGCCAACGCCGCAGCGGCCGGACACGGCCGATGTCGCGCGCGTGGGCGAGTACGGCGCGCCGTTGCTGCAGGCGCTGGCCGCTCGCGAAGCTGCGCTGCCGGCGACGGCCGGCGACGGACTGGTGGCGGCGCTGGCACGCATCGCGCTGGCCCTGCAGTCGGCCGACCCGGCGCGCCTGCGTCGTCAGGAAAGCTGGTGGGGCCGACTGCTCGGCCGCGATGTCGAGCGCGAAGCCGAGGGCCGCGGGCTGCAGTCGCAGCTCGGCGTCCTTGCCCTGCAGGCACGCGAACAGGCCCAGCAGCTGCAGCAGCACATGGACCTGCGGGCTGCCGCGATCGGCGCCGCAGGGCAGGCCGCCGAAGCGCTGGAGGCCTGGGCGGATGCCGGCGCCGCGTGGCGGCCGACGCTGGACGCCTCCGGCCGCGCCGCGCTGGCGCCGCGCATCGACCACCTGCAGCGGCTGGCGGCACTGCGCCGCATCGAAGCCGGCCAATGGCAGCTGCTGCAGGAACAGGACGCGGTGCTGCTGCAGCGCTTCGCCCGCATCCATGATGTCCTGCTGCCGGCCTGGCGGCAGGCCGCACTGGCCGCACAGGCCGCCACCGGCGCGGTCCGCGCCGGGCAGGCGGCCACGCTGCACGCTCAGATCGATGACGAGGTCGCGGCGGCTCAGGCTAGACTGCGCTGAGCCGGCCGCCGCTGCCGCTAACCCACCTGCAAGGAGACTGCCCGATGACCCAGGACAGCCAGCACCCCGGCACCCTCGTGCCGACCCCAGCCACCCCTTCCGCACTGGACGAGGGCGCGCTGCAGGCCCTGGGCCTGGTCCGCGAGGATCTTCCCCGCATCGCCGAGATCCGCCAGGAACTGGACGACCTGCGCCCGGGCAACCTGCAGGTGTTCGGCCGCGAAGCCGCGTCGCGCACCGCCGCGTTCTCCAGCCAGCTGCTCGACCAAGTGCGCAACCGTGACCTCGATGCCAGCGGCGACAAGCTCGCCGAAGTGGTGCGCATCGCGCGCAGCCTGAAACTGGATGGCTTCGCCCAGCGTTCCAAGGTGCCGGTCATCGGCGGCCTGATCGATCGCCTGCGCGTGTCCAAGGGCGAGCTGGTGCAGAAATTCAGCGATACCAATGCGCAGATCGAGCAGCTGCTGGGCGACGTCGGCGTGCAGCAGGCGCTGATGGGCAAGCGCGTGGGCGAGTTCGACCGCATGCATGAAATCGTGCGTGAGGAGCGCCACGCGCTGGGCCTGTATGCCGCCGCCGGCAAGCAGCGCCTGGCCGAACTGCAGGCCGAGCAGCTGGCGGGGCAGGGCAGTGATGACCCGCAGCAGCGCATCCGCCAGAGCGAGGTCGACAATGCGATCCGCCTGATCGAAAAGCGCGTGTCCGACCTGCAGTTGATGCAGCACGCCGCCGACCAGTCGCTGCCGATGATCCGCCTGATCCAGGCCAATGCGCTGCAGCTGATCGAGAAGTTCAACACGGTGCGCGAGATCACCATCCCGTCGTGGAAGCGCCAGTTCGCCATCCAGCTGTCGCTGGGCGAGCAGAAGGCCGCGGTCGAACTGTCCACCGCCATCGACGATGCCACCAACGAGATGATGCGCCGCAATGCCGACCTGCTGCGCCGGGCCTCGGTGGATACCGCGCGCAGCAACCAGCGCGGCGTGATCGACGTGGCCACGCTGCGCCACGTCCACGACCAGCTGATCGCCACGGTCGAGGAAGTGCGCAGCATCCATCGCGAGGGCATGCAGCAGCGGCAGCAGGCCGAAGTCGAACTGTCGCGCCTGCGCGAGGACCTGCAGCAACGGCTGGCCGCACCCACCGCGCTCTGATTGCGTGCCGGTTCCTGCTGTCGACCGCGTGCCCAGCACCGGCAGCAAGGCGGTGGCGACGGCGCGGTTCGCGCAGGGCCAGCGGGTCTGCGTGCAGGCCATCGGGCGTGCCGGGCAGAACCCGCAGTACTATTTCGTGACCTCGGTGCCGGCCAGCAGTGTCGCCGCCTGCAAGGCGGGCAGCGCGCTGTGCGGCACCTATGGCGACCGGCCGATCCAGCACCTGCAGCGCGATCGCAGCCACGCCTGCCAACCGGCGTCGGCGCAGTGCGCACAGGGCTGGGTGAGTGCCAAGGCGCTCGACGTGTTCTCCAACGGACTGTAACCGGACCTCCCGACAGCTACAGCTGCTGCGTGGCCCAATCAGCCAACGCCTCCACCCGCGGGTCGGCCGGGCCATCCGGCCGCGCCAGCACCCAGAATCCGCCGGTCGCGGCGAAGCCCCATGGGGCGACCAGACGCCCGGCGGCCAGGTCCTCGACCACCAGCGGCTCCGGCGCGATGGCCGGCCCCAGTCCGGCAACGGCCGCTTCCAGCAGGTAATACAGGTGCTCGAAGCCGGTGCCCATATGCAACCGCGTGGGGTCCAGCCCGTGCGCCTGCGCCCATGCCGGCCAGGCCTGTGGGCGCGAGCTGGTGTGCAGCAGCGTCTCCTGCAGCAGCGCGGCGGGCGCTACATGGCGCAGGCGCTGCGCGGCAGGATGCGAGGGCGCCACCACCACGCCCACCCGTTCCGGCGCCAGCTCGCGCACCTGCCAGCCCCGCGGCCACGGCCCCTGCGCCAGCAGCAGGACCGCATCCAGCGCCGCCTGTGCCTCGGTGAAGGCGCCATCCAGCGCCGACCATTGCAGGTTCACCCCGGGCAGGGCCGCCTGCAGCGCGGGCAGCCGGGGAATCATCCAGCGTGCCAGCACGCTGCCGCTGCAGCCCAGCACCAGTGCCGGGGAACGCGCCGGCTGGCGCAGTTCGCGCACGCAGGCCTCGATGCCGGCGAAGGCCTCGCCGCAGGCCGCGTGCAGGCGCTGCCCGGCCTCGGTCAGGCGCAGCCCGCGGCCGGCACGCTGGAACAGCGGCAGCCCCAGGTGGTCCTCCAGCAGCTTCAGCTGCCGGCTCACCGCACCATGGGTTACGTGCAGGGCCTGCGCGGCGCGGCCCACGCCGCCCAGGCGGGCGGTGGCCTCGAAGGCGCGCAGGGCGTTGAGCGGTGGCAGCAGGGCGGTACTCATGTGAGATTTCCTGACGATATGCGCCAGATAATATCGATATTCCGGTCAGGATCCGTGCGCTAGAGTATCCGCCTGTCTCGAACCAGCGGTCGCTTCCATGTCTGCCTCCCCCATTGCCGACTACCACGCCTTCCCGGACGCCCAGGGCCACTTCGGCCGCTACGGCGGCAGTTTCGTCGCCGAAACCCTGGTCGGCCCGCTGCAGGAACTGGCCCAGGCCTATGACCAGGCCCGCCAGGACCCGGCGTTCCAGCTGGCCTACGATAAGGACCTGGCCCATTACGTGGGCCGGCCGAGCCCGATCTATCACGCCCAGCGCCTGAGCGACCATGTCGGCGGTGCGCAGATCCTGCTCAAGCGCGAGGACCTGAACCACACCGGCGCGCACAAGATCAACAACACCATCGGCCAGGCCCTGCTGGCCGCGCGGATGGGCAAGAAGCGCATCATCGCCGAGACCGGCGCCGGCCAGCACGGCGTGGCCAGTGCCACCGTCGCCGCGCGCCTGGGCCTGGAATGCGTGGTCTACATGGGCGCAACCGACATCGAACGGCAGAAGATCAACGTCTACCGCATGAAGCTGCTGGGCGCGACGGTGGTGCCGGTCACCTCCGGCTCGGCCACCCTGAAGGACGCGCTCAACGAAGCGATGCGCGACTGGGTGACCAACGTGCAGGACACCTTCTACATCATCGGCACCGTGGCCGGACCGGACCCGTACCCGCGCATGGTGCGTGACTTCAACGCCATCGTCGGCCGCGAAGCGCGCGAGCAGATGCTGGCCGAGTACGGCCGCCTGCCCGATGCGATCACCGCCTGCGTCGGCGGCGGCAGCAACGCCATCGGCCTGTTCCATGCCTTCCTCAACGATCGCGAGGTCGAGATCTTCGGCGCCGAAGCGGCCGGCGACGGCATCCACACCGGTCGCCACGCCGCCTCGATCGCCGCCGGCCGCCCCGGCGTGCTGCACGGCAACCGCACCTACGTGCTGTGCGATGACGATGGCCAGATCATCGAGACCCATTCGGTGTCTGCCGGCCTGGACTACCCCGGCGTCGGCCCGGAACACGCCTTCCTGTCCGACAGCGGCCGCGCCACCTACCTGGGCATCACCGATGAGGAGGCGCTGCAGGCGTTCCACCTGCTGGCGCACGCCGAGGGCATCCTGCCGGCGCTGGAATCCAGCCACGCGCTGGCCCAGGCCATCAAGCTGGCCCGTGAGCGCCCGCGCGACCAGATCGTGCTGTGCAACCTGTCCGGCCGTGGCGACAAGGACGTGCATACCATCGCTGCGCGCGAAGGCCTGGTGCTGTGAACTACGTGCTGCGCCACGGTGGCGCGCTGGTGCTGGCCGTCGGTCTGGGCGGCTGCACGCCGCCCGATCCGCCGGTGCTGGCACCCGCGCCGGCGTCGCCCGCAGCAATCGCTCCGGCACGCCAGCTGGCCAGCAATGATGATGACGCCGCGCATCGCCCGATCGAGGATGCGCCGGTAGCCAGCACCGCCGACAGCGCCGAGGATGAAACCGCCCCGGCAGTGGTGTCGGTGGCGCTGGACCATGCCGGCGACGTGCTGATCGGCCAGCCTTTCAGCGAGCTGGAGGGTGAGGCGCAGTGGCACTCGGCCGGGCTGGGCGAGGCCACGGCCGGGCGCTGTGAGTATTACGAGCGCGGCACGCTGCCCGAAGGCGTGGCGATGATGGTGCAGGACGGCGACGTGGTGCGCTTCGACCTGGCCCCCATCGACGACTCGGGCCAGGTGGTGGTGCAGCCCGGGCCGTTCGGCCTGCGCCTGGACATGCCGCGTGCGCAGGCCCTGCAGCTGCTGCCACGGGCCGCCCTCGCGCGGCCCTATGGCGAAGATGCCGAGGCCGGCGAGACCCTGCTCTGGCAGGACCCCGGTTCCGACCTGGCGATCCGCGTGGAGATCGTCGACGGCACCGTTTCCCGAATGTACTGGGGCGCCAGCGGCGCCGTTGACCTGATCGAAGGATGTACCTGACATGTCCGTATCCCGACTCGATGCCTGTTTCCAGCGCCTGCGCGAGCAGCAGCGCAAGGCGCTGATCCCCTTCATCACCGCTGGCGACCCGTCGCTGGAGGCCACCGTGCCGGTCATGCATGCGCTGGTCGAGGCCGGTGCCGATGTGATCGAACTGGGCGTGCCGTTCTCCGATCCGATGGCCGATGGCCCGACCATCCAGCGCAGTTCCGAGCGTGCGCTGGGCCGTGGTGCCGGCAGCCGCTACGTGCTGCAGGCGGTGGCGCAGTTCCGCCAGCGCGATGCGCAGACCCCGGTGGTGCTGATGGGCTACCTCAACCCGGTGGAGATCCACGGCTATGCGGCCTTCGCCGAGGCTGCAGTGGGCGCCGGCGTGGACGGCGTGCTGCTGGTGGACCTGCCGCCGGAAGAAGCCGGTGAAGCCCAGCAGGCCTTCGATGCGGCCGGCCTGGCGCTGGTCCTGCTGGCCTCGCCGACCACCAGCGAAGCCCGCGCGGACAAACTGCTCGCGCTGGCCCGCGGTTACCTGTACTACGTCAGCTTCGCCGGCGTCACCGGTGCCTCCGAGCGCCTGGACAGCGATGCCGCCAGCGCACGGCTGCAGGCCCTGCGTGCACGCGCCAGCGTGCCGGTGGTGGCCGGCTTCGGCATCAAGGATGCGGCCAGTGCCGCGGCCATGGCCCGCCAGGCCGATGGCGTGGTGGTCGGCAGCGCCCTGGTGGCGGCGCTGGCCGATGCCGGATCGGCCGAGGAGGCCGCCCAGCGTGCCGGTGCCTTCCTGGCCCCGCTGCGGCAGGCGCTGGACGCCTGACCCACGCGTGCGCCAAGGGTTGCCGGCCAGCGGCCGGCACTACCGGCGATGCGCTGGACGCCTTGAAGGTAGCGCCGGGCCATGCCCGGCGACGCTAAACGTACGTCCCAGCATGGTTTTTTCCTGCCGGCCCGTTCCCCGCAAGGGGTGCACGGGCGGGCGCAGCAGAGCTAGACTGTCCGCCTTTGCGGCCCTCGGGCCGCCCTGAACGGAAGTGTCCTCCCGCATGAGTTGGCTCAGCAAGTTGATGCCGTCTGGCATCCGCACCGACAACACCCCCAGCAAGAAGCGCAGCGTCCCCGAGGGCCTGTGGGAAAAGTGCAGCAGCTGCGGCAGCGCGCTGTACCGCCCCGAGCTGGAAGAGAACCTGGAGGTCTGCCCGAAGTGCGGTCACCACATGGCGATCCGCGCCCGCGCGCGCCTGGCGGCCCTGTTCGACGCCGACAGCACCACCGAGATCGGTGCCCGCCTGGGCCCGACCGACCTGCTGAAGTTCAAGGACCAGAAGAAGTACAGCGAGCGCATCAAGATCGCGCAGAAGAACACCGGTGAGTACGACGCGCTGATCGCGATGCGTGGTCTGCTCAAGGGTCGTCCGCTGGTCGCCTCGTCCTTCGATTTCGCCTTCATGGGCGGCTCGATGGGTTCGGTGGTCGGTGAGCGCTTCGCGCTGGCCGCTGAAACCGCCGTCGAGATCGGTGCACCCTACGTGTGCTTCTCCGCCAGTGGCGGCGCGCGCATGCAGGAAGGCCTGTTCTCGCTGATGCAGATGGCCAAGACCTCGGCCGCGCTGGGCAAGCTGCGCGAAGCCGGCCTGCCGTACATCTCGGTGCTGACCCATCCGACCACCGGTGGCGTGTCGGCCTCGTTCGCCATGCTGGGTGACATCAACATCGCCGAGCCGCAGGCGCTGATCGGCTTCGCCGGCCCGCGCGTGATCGAGCAGACCGTGCGCGAGAAGCTGCCTGAAGGCTTCCAGCGCTCCGAGTTCCTGCTGGAGCACGGTGCCATCGACCAGATCTGTGACCGCCGTGAAATGCGTGATCGCCTGTCCGACCTGCTGGCCATGCTCGGCCGCCAGCCGGCGCCGGAGGTGGCGTGATGGCGGGCCGCAGGTACTTCGGTACTGACGGCATCCGCGGCCGCGTCGGGCAGAGCCCGATCTCGGCCGACTTCGTGCTGCGCCTGGGCAATGCGCTGGGCCGCGTGCTGGTCGAACAGCGCGGCCCCGGTGGCCGCCGCCCGATCGTGGTGATCGGCAAGGACACGCGTATTTCCGGCTACATGTTCGAAGCCGCACTGGAAGCCGGCCTGGTGGCCGCCGGTGCCGACGTGCAGCTGCTGGGGCCGATGCCGACCCCGGCGGTGGCCTTCCTCACCCGCACCCTGGGCGTGGATGCTGGCGTCGTCATCAGTGCCTCGCACAACCCGCACTACGACAACGGCATCAAGTTCTTCTCCGCCCAGGGCGAGAAGCTCGACGATGCCACCGAACTGGCGCTGGAAGCCGCGCTGGACGTGCCGTTCGTGACGGCCGAATCGGAAAAGCTGGGCAAGGCCGCGCGTGCGCGCGAAGCGGTCGGCCGCTACATCGAATTCTGCAAGGCCAGCGTGCCGCGCACTTTCGACCTGCGTGGCGTGCGCCTGGTGCTCGACTGCGCCCACGGTGCCACCTACCAGATCGCACCGCTGCTGTTCCGTGAGCTGGGTGCCGAAGTGATCGGCATCGGTGCCGAGCCCAACGGCGTCAACATCAATGATGGCGTGGGCTCGACCCACATCGACAACCTGGCCGCCAAGGTGCGCGAGACCGGTGCCGACCTCGGCATCGCCTTCGACGGCGACGGCGACCGCGTGCTGATGGCCGACGACCAGGGCAACCCGGTCGACGGCGACGACCTGCTCTACATCCTGGCCCGTGCGTGGCAGGCCGACGGCCGCCTGCGCGGCCCGGTGGTCGGCACGCTGATGAGCAACTACGGCCTGGAAAAGGCCCTGGGCGAACTGCAGATCCCGTTCGTGCGCAGCAACGTGGGCGATCGCTATGTCCACCAGGCGCTGATCGAAGGCGGCGGCGTGCTCGGTGGCGAAGCCTCCGGCCACCTGCTGTGCCTGGACCGGGCAACCACCGGCGATGGCATCGTCAGCGCCCTGCAGGTGCTGGTGGCATTGCGCCGCACGGGCCAGACCCTGCGGCAGGCGCTGCAGCCGCTGGCCAAGGTGCCGCAGAAGACCGTCAACGTGCGCCTGGGCGATGTCTCGGCCAAGGCCACGGTGCAGGCCGACAGCGTGCAGTCGGCGCTGGCTGACGCACAGCAGGCCGTGGCCGGCCGCGGTCGCGCGTTCCTGCGTCCGTCCGGCACCGAGCCGGTGGTGCGCGTCACCGTCGAGGCCGACGAAGCCACGCTGATGCAGGACACGCTGGATCGCCTGTCCGCTGCAGTGAAGTCGGCAGCCTCTGCCTGAGCCACCTGCCGCAGGTCCAGACTGAAAACGCCCCGGGAGACCGGGGCGTTTTTTGTTCCGCAGCGATGGGGTGAGCGCCTGGGCCGCTCAGGGACCCGGCACCATCTTCTTCTGGCGCGCCTTGAAGCCGTTGAAGAACGGCGCGATCAGCGGGTTGTAGCTCTGCGCAATGCGCTTGCGCAGCCAGTTGGCCGGACGGTTGCGGATCGCAAAGCGGTAGATGCGTTCCGGATCGCCACCGACCACGTTGCGGCCGAACGGGTGGGTGGTGTGCAGGTAACGGAAGCCGTGCTCGCGCGCGACCTCGACGTGGTCCTGGTCGAAATCGCCGTAGGGCCAGCACAGCGTGTCGGACACTTCGCCCAGCTTCTCCTGCAGCACCTGCCTCGAGATCGCCAGGTCCTGGCTGATGCCGGCCCGGCGCTGTGCGCGGTCCAGGTCGTCGCGGCGCAGCCAGCGGGTGTGCGTGTGGGTGTGGCAGTGCACTTCGAACGTGCCCGCCTCGATCGCCGCGCGTGCTTCGCTCCAGCGCATCATCACGTCGTCGCTGCGGTCGTTCTCGAAGATCGCCGCTTCGCAGCCACGGTGGTCCGGCGTCGCAGGCAGCGTCGCACCGGCGACACCCGCATGCGGGCGCACCTCGCCTTCGCCCATCCAGCCGGTCACCACGAACACCACCGCGTGCATGCCGTACTTCTGCAGGATCGGGTGCGCGTACACCCAGTTGTCGAGGTAGCCATCATCGAAGGTGATGACGATGGACCGGCGCGGCACCGGCTTGCCGGCCAGGAAGCCGGCGTACTGGTCCAGGGTCAGCGAGGTCCAGCCGTTGTTGGCCAGCCACGCGATCTGGCTTTCGAAGTTCTCCGGCGAGACGGTGATCATACCCGGCGAGGGGCTGACGTGATGGTGCATCAGCACCGGAACGGTTCGCGCATCAGCCATGTCCCAGCTCCTTCAGCCACTGGTGGTAGTAGTGTTCGGTGGTTTCGCCATGCCCGGCGGGGCTGAAATCGTGCGCATTGCGCATCCAGTCCCAGCCGGCGCGGCCCATCATCTGCCGGCGCTGCGGATCATTCACCAGCAGGCGCAGGGCGGCGGTCAACGCGCCATTGTCGCCCAATCGGGTGAGGATGGCATTGCTGCCTTCGGCCACCATTTCCGGCACACCGCCCACCCGCGTGGCGACGATCGGCACCGCCACGTAGGCGGCCTCGAGGAAGACCGTGCCGGCCGCCTCCTTGTGCGAGGCGAGGGCGAAGATGTCGAAGCCGGTCATCAGCCGGCAGGCGTTGTCGCGGTAGCCGAGCAGGTGCACCTGCTGCTGCAGGCCATGTTCCTTGCGCATCTCCAGCAGGCGCTGCATGACGGCCTCGCCGTTGCCGACCACCACCAGGTGCAGGCGCGGATTGGCCTTGCACAGCGGCGCGATCGCACGCAGCAGGTCGGCATGGCCCTTCGGTTCGCGCAGCACCGCCACGCAGCCGACCACGATGTCCTCGTCGCTGAAGCCGAGCTCGGCGCGGACCTCGGCGCGGACGTCCTGCAGGCATTGCCACGGGTCTTCCTTGCGGATGTCGGTCCAGCGCGGCGGTACCGCGATGGGCGGCACGATGCCGATGGTGTCGCTGGCGATGCCACGCTCGGCCAACAGCTGTTTCACGAAGCGGCTCACGGTGATCACCCGGTGCGGCAACCCGGTATAGGTCAGCAGCGAGTTGACCGGACTCATCAGGTGGCGTGAGCGCACCACCAGCGGCGTTCGGCCCAGGCGTGCACCGGCGGCGGCGATCAGCGTGTCGCGGCGGCTGGTGGTGTTGACCACGTCGTAGCGCTCGCGGCGCACCAGCCGCGACACCGACCAGATACCGCGCATCAGCCGCGCCATGCCGCCCATGCGCAGGGTGTGCACGGTGAAGCCATCATCGCGGGCCAGCGTGGCCAGCCGCGCGTCGGGCTGGCACAGCAGTGCGACCTCGTGGCCGCGTGCACGCATCACCTGCATGTGGCGAAGGATGTAGATCTCCTGGCCACCCATTCCTTTGGCGGCTTCGGTGTGGAGAATGCGCAGCGGGCGGTTCATCGCGAATCAGTCCTGTAATTCAACGGTTGCGGAAGCGGGTAAGGGCATCCCACGCGGTACGCAGGCTGGCCGGGTCCGGCGCCTGCTGCGGGAGGGGCAGGTAGTTCTGGTCCAGCGCGGTCGCGTTGCCGAACTTGTCGAACACGTAGATCGCGTCGCCGTGGCGGACCGCGCGCTGCGACCAGCTCTCCACCACCAGCGAACGCGGGCCCTGCGGCACGGCCAGCAGGTCCTGGCCGGTGCTGAAATCGCCCAGCGCGTTCTCGCAGCCCAGGGCATGCCGCATCAGCGTCGGCACCCAGTCCTCGTGGGAACTGGTGCGCGCGTCGTGGCCGCTGCCTTCGCCCGGCCAGCGCAGCACGAACGGCACCTGCAGCTGGTGGTTGGAGAAGTTGCCGTTGTGGCCCCAGTAGTTGAGCTTGAGGTCGTTGAATTCCTCGGCGTGGTCACCGGTCACCAGCACGATGGTGTCCTGCTCCAGGCCCTGCGCGCGCAGCTGGTCAAGCAGCTCGCCGACCAGGCTGTCGGCGTAGTGCACGGCGGTGTGGTAGCGGTTGAGCTCCGGCGTCGGGTCATGGTCCGGGCCGAATTTGAGGAAGTCGATGTCGGCCGCCATCGGCGTGGCTACCGGCGGGTAGCCGTCCGGCATGTGGTACGGCGCGTGGGTTGAATCGAGGAACACGAAGCCGAACCACGGGCGCTGCGCGTCCTGGCTGCGGGTGATGTCCTGCTGCAGCGAGGCAACGATGCTGCGGTCGCGCCCGGACGAATCCAGTTCCGTCGGTCCCTGGTGCAGCTGGTCGCGCACGTCGGCAAAGGCGGTGCGGTCGAACTCGGGGCTGTACAGCGGCGCGCTGCCATAGAGGTGCAGGTCGTAACCCTGCTGCTGCAGCACCTTGAACAGCTGCGAGCCGCGCTGCTCATCCAGCATGCTCGGCCAGTAGCCACCGGGCAGGCCGTACAACAGGCCGAACAGGCCGTAACGGGTCGCGTTGCCGGTGCTGAAATGATGGTCGTAGACGCGCGCCGAGTCGGCCAGCGCTGCGGTGTGCGGCATGTACTGCGGGGTCAGTGCGTCGTGCCGCAGCGATTCCAGCACCACCATCAGCACGTTCGGGCGACTGTGGCTCTGGCAGCGCAGTGGCTGCAGCGGGTACTGCAGCTGGGCGTGGCGCGGGTCGGGCAGGCCGGCCTGCTGCTGGCTGTGCACGCCGAGCCGGCGCATGAAGCTTTTGGCGGTGATCGGCTGCGCCCAGGGCAGGTAGTTCCACTGGCTGATCACGGCGCGCTCGCCGAGCGCATCGTAGTAGGCGGTGGCGACCTGGCCGCCGCCCATCAGCAGGGCAATGACGGTCCACGCCTGCAGCACGCGGCGGCGGTGCGGTGCCGGCGACAGCAGCTTCCAGCAGGCCCAGGCCAGCAGCGCCTGCGCGGCGAAGATGGCCGCCACCAGGCCGCCCGCCTGCAGCCAGGTCTTCCACGACAGGCTGACCTGGTCGTGCAGCGCGCCGCCGAACACCATGTTGGCGACCATCGCATTGAGGTGGAACCGGTACAGGGCGAACACCTTGGCGTCGACCAGCAGCAGGCACAGCCACAGGCCCTGCACCGTGATGGCTGAAAGCGTCAATGTGCGCGCGCTGCGCGGCCACAGGCCGATCACCAGCGGCAGCGCGCCGGCCAGCGCGCCCAGGGCAAGCAGGTGGCCGGGCAGGGCGACCGCCAGGTAGGCCAGGCCGAGGCCGCCGCCGGGGTTGTCACCCAGCGGCACGTTGCCCAGCGTGATCAGCAGGGCCAGCACTGCGTTGGCGGCGACGAAAAGCGACCACCACGCCAGCCGGCGCCAGCGGCGGTCAGGTGCGGAAAGCGGGGCAGGGGCGGAATCGGGCGAGGCGGCGGACATGGTGCAGGAGCGGGCGGGCAGGGGGCGGGGGACGTGCTGCATGGGCGCCCGGAGGAGCCGCCTGCTCGCGCGGGTGGCGCATTGTATCGGTTTGTTTCAATGTATCGATGGCGTACTTCGGCCGATCTGTCACAATGTTCAGGCTGGCCGGCAGACAGCTGCCGGCTCTTTGACCCAACGACAAGCCAGGAACCGCTGTGAGCCAGATCCCGACCCTCGACATCACCCGTTTTGACAGCGACCGCGAGGCCTTCGTGGCCGAGCTGGGCGCGGCCTACCGCCAATGGGGATTCGCGGGCATCCGCAACCACGGCATCCCGCAGGCCGACATCGACGCGGCCTACGATGTGTTCAAGGCCTTCTTCGCCCTGCCGGACGAGGTCAAGCGCCAGTACCACGTGGCCGGCAGCGGCGGCGCCCGCGGCTACACCCCGTTCGGCGTTGAAACCGCCAAGGGCTCCAAGCACTTCGACCTGAAGGAGTTCTGGCACATCGGCCGCGAGATCGCCGACGACTCCAAGTACCGTGACGTGATGGCGCCGAACCTGTGGCCGTCCGAGGTCGAGGGTTTCCGTGAGCGCGGCTACGGCCTGTACCAGGCGCTGGACAACCTGGGCTCGCGCGTGCTGTCGGCGCTGGCCCTGCACATCGGCCTGCCGGAAGACTTCTTCGCCGACAAGACCAACTTCGGCAACTCGATCCTGCGTCCGATCCACTACCCGCCGATCACCACCGACGACATCCCGAACGTGCGTGCCGGTGCACATGGCGACATCAACTTCATCACCCTGCTGGTCGGCGCCAGCGCCGCGGGCCTGGAAGTGCAGTCGCATGATGGCAAGTGGGTGCCGTTCACCTCCGATGCCGACACCATCGTGGTCAACATCGGCGACATGCTGCAGCGCCTGACCAACCACGTGTACCCGTCGACCATCCACCGCGTGGTCAATCCCCCGGGTGAGCTGGCCCGCCAGCCGCGCTACTCGGTGCCGTTCTTCCTGCACCCGAACCCGGATTTCCTGATCGACGTGCTGCCCTCGTGCATCACCCCGGAAAACCCGAGCCGGTACCCGGAGCCGATCACCGCCCACGGGTTCCTCGAGGAACGCCTGCGCGAGATCAAGCTGAAGTAATGAAGAAGCCGCCGAAAGGCGGCTTTTTCATTACGGGTAGCGCCGGGCCATGCCCGGCGAGCGCAGCGGAGGGTGTTCGGCAGGGCTGCGCCCTGCACCCGCAGAGGCCAGGGCCAAAGCCAAAGCGGCTCTGGGTTTCTGCGTGGGGAGGCGGGGTGGTGTCGGATGGCGGGGACGCCGGAAACCCGTCCCTGGGGGCTTGGCCGCGGCATCCATGCCGCGGACACCCCGCCAT